>DHMA01000225.1:10695-12332 GCA_002405555.1 Opitutia bacterium UBA4654 | reverse complement strand
GCGGCGCCGTTGCCCTCCTCGCAAACCATAAACTTTGTATCCTCAACCGACATTTGCTATTTCAAAATTTTCTTTAATACGCACTGTAAAATGCCGCCGCAGTTATAGTAGTCTATTTCAACGGGGGTATCTATTCTAAGCAGCAAGTCGGCATAGTCTACGGCGCCGTTTTCGCGCTCTATTTTTAGCGTGGCTTTTGCCGCAACCTTTACGCCGCTTTCCAAACCCTGTATTGTAAACTTTTCGGAACCGTTAAGGTTTAAAGTGTCCGCATCGCAGCCCTCGGCAAATTCGAAAGGCAAAATGCCCATGCCCACAAGGTTGCTGCGGTGTATTCTTTCGTACGATTTTGCGATAACGGCCCTTACGCCCAAAAGGCTTGTGCCCTTTGCCGCCCAGTCGCGCGAGCTTCCCATGCCGTAGTCTATTCCTCCGAAAACAATCAGCCCTTCGCCGCGTTTGCGGTATTCCTCCGCCGCGTCGAAGATTGACACGTTTTCGCCCGCGCCGTCGATTTTCGTGTAGCCGCCTTCGACGCCGCCCGCCATTTTGTTCTTAATGCGGACGTTCGCGAAAGTGCCGCGCGTCATGACTCTGTCGTTGCCGCGTCTCGAACCGTAGGAGTTGAAGTCCTTTTGTTCCACGCCGTGTTCGCGCAGGTATTTGCCCGCGGGGCCGTCGGGGCGGATTGCGCCCGCCGGCGAGATGTGGTCGGTCGTGACCGAGTCGCCGAGGATTGCGAGCGGGCGCAGGTTTTGCAGCCCCGCGATTTTCGGCGCGCCCATTGTGAACTCTTCGAAGAACGGCGGGTTCTGAATGTAGGTGCTGTCGGGGTTCCACTTGTAGACGCTTCCCGCCGAGCTTTCGATTTTCTGCCAGCGGTCGGGCCCGCGCATGTCGGAGTAGCGTTTTTTGAACATCTCGCTCTTGACGTTCTTTGCGACCGTTTCGGCGACCTCGCGCGAGGACGGCCAAATGTCGGAGAGGTACACGTCTTTGCCGTCGGGCGTTTTTGCGAGCGGCTCCCTGTCGAAGTCGATGTCGATTCTTCCCGCGATTGCGAACGCCACGACGAGCGGCGGGCTCATGAGGTAGTTTGCTTTGAGGAGCGCGTGCACGCGCGCTTCGAAGTTTCTGTTGCCCGAAAGCACGCTTGCGCACGCGAGGTCGTTTGTCTTTACGGCTTCGGAAATTTCGTCGTCAATCGGACCCGAGTTGCCTATGCAGGTTGCGCAGCCGTAGCCCGCGAGGTTGAAGCCGAGCATGTCGAGGTACTTTTGAAGCCCCGCCGATTCGAGATAGTCGGACACCACGCGCGATCCTGGGGCGATTGTGGTCTTGACGTATTTCGGCGGCTTGATTCCGAGTTCCGCCGCCTTTTTAGCCACAAGACCCGCCGCGACCATCACGGAGGGGTTCGACGTGTTTGTGCAGCTTGTTATCGCCGCGATGAGCACGCTGCCGTCGCCGATTTTGCCTTTCGAGGTTTCGGCTTCCGCGGACTTTTTGCCCTTTGTTTCGGCGATGAATGTTTCGAACGATTTTTTGACGTCGGCAAGCTCTATTCTGTCCTGCGGGCGTTTCGGGCCCGCGATTGCGGGCTTCACCTGCGAGAGGTCGAGTTCGAGCGTTTTTGT
>DHMA01000225.1:4519-10640 GCA_002405555.1 Opitutia bacterium UBA4654 | reverse complement strand
AAGTCGCACTCGCCTTTGAGCGGTATGCCGAAGATTCCCTGTTCCTTGAAGTAGTCGCGGACGAGCGCGATTTGCTTTTCGCTTCTGCCGCTCAGGCGCAGGTATTCGAGCGTCGTTTCGTCAACGGGGAAGTAGCCCATTGTCGCGCCGTATTCGGGAGCCATGTTGGCGATTGTCGTTCTGTCGGCAAGAGACAGCTTCCTTGCGCCTTCGCCGAAGAATTCCACGAATTTGCCCACGACCTTTTCCTTTCTGAGCATTTGCGTAACGAACAGCGCGAGGTCCGTCGCCATGACGCCCTCCGCCAGTTCGCCCGAAACGTGCACGCCCACAACTTCGGGCACTTTGAAGTACACGGGCTGTCCGAGCATGCCCGCTTCCGCCTCGATTCCGCCGACGCCCCAGCCTACGACGCCAAGCCCGTTAATCATCGTTGTGTGGGAGTCCGTGCCCACGAGCGTGTCGGGGTAGAAGATTGTTTCGCCGTCCTCTTTGCCCTCGAAGACGAGCCGCGCAAGGTACTCCATGTTGATTTGGTGGATAATGCCCGTCGAGGGCGGCACGACAGAAAACGTCTTGAACGCCTGCTGCCCCCATTTGAGGAATTCGTATCTTTCGCGGTTGCGTTCGAACTCCTTTTCGAGGTTCTTTTCGAAAGCTTCGGGGACTCCCGCGCAGTCCATCTGCACCGAGTGGTCTACAACCAAGTCCACGGGCACGAGAGGCTCTACCACCGCGGGGTCTTTGCCCTGTTTTGCGGCGGCGTCGCGCATTGCCGCGAGGTCTACGAGCAGCGGAACTCCCGTGAAGTCCTGCAAAACGATTCTCGAAACGACGAAGGGAACTTCGTAGTCGCCGGGGTTTGCCGCGTTCCACGCCGCGAGCTTTTTGACGTCGGCTTCCGTTGCGCGGTTGCCGTCGCAGTTTCTGAGCACGCTTTCGAGCACAATCTTTATGCCCACGGGCAGTCTCGACACGTCGAAGCCCGATTTTTCAAGCTCTTTGAGGCTGTATATATAACCCTTTGCGCCGCCTTCTTCCGACGCAAACTTTTTCAGTGTATTGAGCGGATTTTTCATGTCAAAATTTCCTCTAATCTTCGTTTTTTTCGGCGTCCTCGATCTCCACCGTGCATTCTCCGACGAGCTTGTCTTCGACTGTGTCGATTCTGATACGCATGCGCTGTTCCTTCAAGTAGAGACGTTCGCCTTTTTCGGGGAATCTGCCAAGCAAAAAAGTAATCAAACCGCCGAAAGTGGAAACTTCGTCGGTGTCGAAATCCACGTCGAGAAAGTCCTCGACGCTTCTTAATGTGGCGCGTCCGCGCACGAGGTATTTTTTGCGTCCGAGCGCCTTGATGTCGCTCGTGCGCGAGCGGTCGAACTCGTCGCGGATTTTTCCGACAAGCTCTCCGAGCGCGGCGTCGAGCGTAAGCACCCCGATGACCCCGCCGAATTCGTCCTCCACCAGAGCCATGTGCAGCCTGTATTTCAGCAGCTTTGCGAGCGCGCTTTCGAGCTTGTCGTTCTCCCTCACGCGGAAGGTTTCGCGGCGGATTTTCATGAAGTCTATCGCGTCGGGGTTCGCCACGCCGCCGTTTATGAAAATGTCCTTGATGTGGACAATCCCGAAGCAGTTGTCGAGGTCGTCCTTGCAGAGCGGGTAGCGCGTGTGGTTCGACTCCGTCGCCCGCGCGACGTTTTCGGCGTTCGAGCATTCGGTGTCGAGGTACACAACCTGACTTCGCGGCAGCATCACGTCGCTTGCGTCAAGCTCCTGCAATTTGAAGGCGTTTTTTACGATTTTCCCCGTGTAGGGCGTGATTGCCTCCGCGTCGTTTTCTTCGGCGCGGAGCATCATTTCAACGTCTATATAGTCGAAGCCGACTTCGAGGTCTTTGAGCTTTTTCGGCAGGAGTCTCGCCCCCAGTCGTCTCGACAGAAATTCGAAAGGCAGAAAAACCGCGAACGCCGCGTACATTGCTCCTCCCAGTTTCGCCATCGTCTTTTCGGGGAAGTTGCGCCCCAGCCGCATCGCGGGAATGTCGAACACCGCGTACTGCACGAACAGCACCGCCAACGCCGACGCCACCGCGATTGCCGCGCCCGAAAACGGGGACGGACGCGCTCCGCAGAGAAGCTCGTCCATTCCGTCCGCCGCGAAGTACGCCATGATCGTTCCCACCGCGAACAGAAACCTGCGGCCGAGCGACACCACCGACGCCGTCTTTTCGGAATTGAGCACGCAGTATTTCGCCGCGCCCGAAAGCTTGGGCTTTTCGGGCTTGTTGAGGTTCGCGAATTTGTACGCCGCCACCGCAACCGACGCCGCCGCGAGGCACGAGCCGGCCGCCGTCGCCGCCAGCGCAAGCGACGCGCACAACGCTATCTGCCAGACGGGCGACATTCTATTTTGCGAACTTCGAAAGTTCGTCCAAGCAGCGCTCGTTCTGTTCGGGCTTGCCGATTGTGATTCGCAGCCATTCGGGCAGTCCGTAGCCGACGTTCGGGCGCACGATTACCCCGCGCTTTTGCATTTGCACAAACACGTCGGGCGCGTTTTCCACTTTTACCATTACGAAATTCGCGCCGTCCGAGTAGTATTCAAAGCCGAGCTTTTCGAAAGCCTCCACAAACTGCTTTCTGCCCGCGTTGTTCACGCGCCTGCTTTCCTCCACAAATTCGGTGTCGTCGAGAGCCGCCAACGCGCCGACCTGCGCAAGGCTGTTTACGTTGAAGGGTTCGCGGATTCTGTTGATGTAGCCCGCAAGCTCTTCCGACGAGTACGAGTAGCCGATTCTAAGCCCCGCCAATCCGTAGATTTTCGAGAACGTGCGCAGGCAGATTACGTTGCGCCCCTCCGCGATGAGCGGGCGCAAGTCCACCTGTTCGTCCTGATATTCCGTGTAGGCTTCGTCGTAGCAGAACACGACGTGTTCGGGGAGCGAGCGCACAAAGTTTTCCACTTCCGACTGCTTCACGGCGCAACCCGTGGGGTTGTTGGGGTTTGTCATGAAAACGATTTTCGTTTTGTCGCTTACGGCGTCGCGCAGGGCGTCGAGGTCGTATTTAAGGTTGGGCATGGGCACGGAGACGCATTTGCCGCCCATGAAAATAGTGGCCAGTTTGTAGACGATGAACGACTGCGCCCCGAAGACGGTTTCGTCGCCCCTGTCCACAAAGCACTGTGCGACGAATTCGAGAAGCTCGTTCGAGCCGTTTCCGAAAGCGAACTGCGAGGGCTTCAAGCCCCACTTTTTTGCGAGTTTTTGGCGCAGTTCGAAACAGCCGCCGTCTGGGTAGTAGTTGAGCGTTTCGAGGTGTTTCGATACCGCCGCGACCGCCTTGGGCGACGGGCCGAGGGGATTTTCGTTCGACGCCATTTTCAAAATTCCGTCGGGGTCAAGCCCGAATTCTCTTGCGACGTATTCGATTGGTTTCCCCGTTTCGTAAACGGGCAGGTTTTTGATTTGCGATTTTACCGTATTTTCAAGCTTCATGATAACTCTATAAATAAACGCCTTAAACTATGTATAATTGCGCGTCTTTTGCAAGGCAGATATTGCGCTATTTTCGCCGCGGCATTGACCGGCGGCGGGTATGTTTGCGCTGAAAGCCGGCGGCGGGCGCAATGCCGCGCGGAAACGCCAAGCGGCGGGGCTTGGAGCTGGGCGAATCGCAGTGCCGCGCTGAAAGCTTATTCTACGGCGGTTGGGGGGGGAGATGTCGCGCGTCCGCGTGCGGCGGCGGCGTTTCGGGCGCGTCCGCGCTTCCCGCAAAAAACGCGTCGGCGCAATTCGGACGGCGGAGAATCGGCTCAAAACAGGGCGGATTTTTCCGAAATACGGCTCGCGGTGAGCCGAAAATCCCCAAAAAACTTGACATTTTGAGCCGAAAACCGATTTTTAGTGTATGTCGATTTTAGATGAAATACTGGGGTTTCTCCACTACAATCCCGATTCCACAAGGTCGGAAATAGCCGAAAACCTCGCAAACCCGCCAAGCCCGTCGAGCATGAAGCGTCTTTTGTCGGACGCCGTAAAAAACGGCATGATTGCCGTCGACGGGCGCGGACGGGCGTCGCGTTATAGCATAACGCCGAAAGCCCACCTGTTGCGCACATACGACGTGGACGAGTATTTCAAAAAGGAAATCGACGAGCGCACGGTTCAGACGTCCTTCAACTTCGCTTTGCTCGAAAATCTCTTGCCGAAAGTCGACCTTTTCAGCGGAGACGAAATGCGCCGTCTCGACGCCCTGCAACGGAAGTTCACGGAGAACATTTCGAAAATTTCGGCGGACTCCTACAACGCGGAAATGGAGCGGCTCGGCATAGATTTGAGCTGGAAGTCGTCGCAAATAGAGGGCAACACGTACTCGCTTTTGGAGACCGAGCGGCTTTTGCGCGAGCGCAGGCAGGCGGACGGAAAAAGCCGCGAAGAGGCTATCATGCTTTTAAACCACAAGGAGGCGTTGCGCTTTCTCCTCGAAAATCCCGACTATTTGCGCTCGCTTTCCGTAAGCCGAATCGAAGACGTGCACAGCATTCTTGTGCGCGACTTGAACGTAGAGCGCAATATCCGCAGGAGCAGGGTGGGAATCACCGGCACGAATTACAGACCGCTCGACAACGATTTCCAGATAAGGGAGGCGATGGAGCTTGCGTGCAATCTGATAAACGGGCGCAAAAACGTTTTCGAAAGGTCGATGCTGGCGGTTTTGCTGCTGTCGTATATCCAGCCGTTTGCGGACGGCAACAAGCGCACTTCGCGGATTGTAGGCAACGCGGTTTTGATTGCCGAAAAATGCTGTCCGCTGTCGTTCAGAAGCGTCGATTCGCTAAAATACAAGGAGGCGGTTCTCGTATTCTACGAGCAAAACAACATAAGCGCGTTCAAAAAAATATTCGTCGACCAATACGATTTTGCCGTGAACACATATTTTTGAGTTTCCCCGATTTTTCCGCAAAAGCAAAATAGGTTTGCGTGTCGGGGTTTGCGTGCCAAACTGTACCCAACTAACAAAGGTTTTTTTATGCTGATTTTCTGCACGGGCGCGACTGGTCTTGTCGGCTACAATTTCATAAAGGCGGCGTCGGAGGCGGGGCACCGCGTCGTTGCGGTCTCGCATTCGCACGAGCTTCCGCAGTTCAAGGGGGTCGAACAAATGAAAATCGACCTAACCGACACCGCGGCTGTCCAACGCGCGGTTCTCGACGTCTTCCCCGAAATGGTCGTAAACTGCGCGGCGATTTCAAGCCCCGCAGACGTGGACGCAAAGCCAGAACTCGCCGAGAAAACGAACACGGCGCTCCCCGAAACTTTGGCGACCCTCGCCAAGCACGTCAACGCGCGTCTGATTCACATTTCGACCGACATGGTTTTCGACGGCTCGTGCCCGCCCTACAAAAATACCGACGTCCCCATGCCCGCAACACTCTACGGCACAACGAAGCTCATGGCGGAAAAGCGGGTTCTGAAAATCTGCGCGCCGACGAGCGTCGTGTTGCGCCTAAGCCACGTCAGCGGAAACAGCCTCACAACAAAACGCTCGCTGCACGAAAAGCTTTTGCGTTCGTGGGCGGCTGGCAAGCCCGTATCGGCGCGGACGGACGAAATAAAGTGCCCGCTCTCGGCGTCGCGGCTCGCCGACCTGCTTTGCGAGCTTTGCGAACGCCCGAACGTCAGCGGAATTTACCACTACGCGGGGCTTGAACCCGTCAGCCGCTACGACATGGCCGCGCGCATCGCAAAGCACTTCGGGCTTGACCCGCAAAAATACGTCGTGCCGACAACGGGCGACAGGCGCGTAGATTTGACCATGGACATGTCGTGCCTCGCCGCCCGCGTGAAAACGCGCTCGTGCATGTTCGACGAACTTTTCGACGAAATGCGCGTGCCCGCCGACGTCGAAGACTGGCTCAAAGCCGAGGGCAAACCGCCCGTCAAACGCTTCAAACTGTGATGGCGCGGGGTTCGAAAACGTCGGCGTTGTCGGGGCTTTTTGCGGCTTTCGCGCTTCTTGCGTTCTCCGCGTTTTTTGCGGGGGCAGCGCGGGCGGAGGTGCCCCCGCAAAACCTTTCGGGCGCGGATTTGAAGCCGCTTGCGGAGTCTTTCCGCGCG
>DHMA01000225.1:0-4478 GCA_002405555.1 Opitutia bacterium UBA4654 | reverse complement strand
TTCCGCGCGGGGCTTGCAAAGTGCGGCGCAAAGTCGGGCGCGGTCTGCGCGGCGGCTCGCGGGCGGATAATTTTCGGCGCGGATTTTTCGGAGGGAAGCGGGCGCGTCTACCCGCTCGGAAACACGTCCCAGCCTCTGCTTTCGCTGATGCTTGCGGCGATGGAATCCGACGGAAAATTGGCGGCCGACTGGCGCGTCGCGCGGCACTGCTCGTATATCAAGCCCGCCGACAGCCCCGCGACTTTCGACGACCTTCTATCCATGCGCGCGGGCTTCGAGCCTTACGCCGATTCGCTCGTTCCGCCCGACGCCGACGCGTTCGAATTTTTCGGAATCGCCGCCCAGCTGCCCCGCGCCGCAAACGGTTTCTTTGCGAGGTCGCGCGTCGGCGCGGCTTTGGCGGGCTACGCAATGGCGTATGTTTCCGACAAAAAATCGCGCAACCTGAAAAAGGCGTTCGCCGCGTGCGCAAAAAAATACCTCTTTGAGCCGCTCGAATTTTCGTCGCCGCGCTTCGCGTCTTTCGACAAGCCCGACTTCCCAGCGACCGCGTTCGCGCTGACCGTCCCCGACTGCGCAAAATGGCTCGAATGCGAAACCGCCGACAGCCCGAAAATCGCGACCCGCGCCGCGCTGGACTCGCGCCGCAACCCGCGCGATTCCGACTGCAAGTTCGGCGGCGGCTGGACTTCCTCGACCGAATGCGGCGTCTCGTTCCGCGTGTCGGCCGACTACTTCGAGGGCTGCGCGAACGTCGTTGCGGTGTTCCCCGCCGAGCGCGTCGCGGTGGCGTTTTTCGCCGCCTCGCGCGACGCAAAGGGCGCGGCGAAACTCTGCGCGGACTCGCTTTCGCAATTCGTAAAAATTCTTTCAAACGCACAATGAAAACCGACTTTTTTAAATCAGTTTTGCTCTTCGTTTCCGCCGCTTTCGCGCTTCCCGCGTTCGGCTCGCTGAAATTCGCGTTCGTCGCTCCCGACGCCCTCACGCCGCAAAACGCCGCCGTCTTCAACGGCATGCGCGACGCGTTCGCGGAGCTTCAATCGCGCTACGGAAAAACTTTCGAGGTCGAGTGCATCGACGCCCGCCTCTCCGCCGAAAATCAGGCAAAACAGCTCGGCGGGGCGTACATCGGCGGCTTTTCGGGCGCGGTCGTTCTGCCCGCCGAATGCGCGAAGCCGCTTTCCGAAAAAATTTCCGCGCTGGCGGACAGGGGCTTCCCCGTCGCGCTCGTAGGCTCGGACATGCCCGAATCTAAACGCCTGTGCTTTGTCGGCGACGACCGCGACTCTTTCGGAAAAATCCTTTCCGAGCTTCTTTCAGAACTTTCGCGCGGGAAAAAGTTTTCGCTTTTTTGCTACTTCAAGGGCGCGCCGTCCGACGACATTCCGCCGTCCGACACCGCCGAAATCGCCGCGCTTTTGGGCGGCGCAATGCCCTTCGGGGCGTACTCAAAGGCGGTTTCGAAATACAATCCCAAGCTTGTCGCCGCCGAGTACTATTCTGTCTACGCGCGGCAAAACTCCGTGGAAATCATGCGGCGCGACGACTACGGCGAGCTGTTTTTCAGCCCCTATTTGCTCGCCGACATGCAGCCCATTAAGCGCGATTCTGACAGGCTTTTCGCCGTTTGCGTAGGCGCGGTTCCGCAGCTCGAACGCTATCTTGCCGACTCCTCCGTCAACGCGTGCGTTTTCGGCGACTACTACGGTTGGGGCTATTTTGCGGCTCGCGCGCTCGCGGAAAAGGCGGTCGGGAAAACGAATCCCGAAAAAGAAGTGCGCTTGTTGAAGCCGCTCGTAGCGACCCCGAAAAATCTCAACTCATTCATCGCAGACTGGAAGCGCTGGCTACGGTAGGCGCGTGATACGGCGCGTGAAAGCACCCCTCTAACGGCGTTTCTGACGGCGCGTGAAAGCACCAGTCTAAGGGCGTTTCGCGCACGTCCCAGACCGCTTACATACGCCAAGTATGCTACGCGCCCTGTGCCGTGCGCAAAGCCACCCTTATACTGGCACTTTGACGCGCCTAAATAGTGAGCGCACGGCGCGAAGATTTTTAGAGTGCGCTGGGATAAAAGTAGAGTTGATTGGTAAGCGGAAATTTCATGTAAGCGGATTTTCGTTTTTTATTTATCCGCGCAAAGCGCGTCTATTTAATTTGTTTCTTTCATTGTAAGGAATAATTCCAACGCCAGTAATTGCCACAGGCAATACGAACTAAATGGGAAAAGGCGCGGGTAACCCGCGCCGCATAATCACAGAAAGGAACGAAGTTCCGTAGGATGGCGCACCTTGCGCCCGAAGTTCCGACGCCGTGCAGGCTGCAGCCTGCCTGCCAGCCTTGATTTAAGGCTTGCATAATGAGGGGGTGGTGTTAAGGTTTTGGGTAAAAGTACAGTTTATGAAAAAATTTGCGTATATAACGATGATGGTAGCGTCGGCGGTGTCGGCGTTTGGTCAGGCCGATGTGGAGTCGTCTTCGGCGTCGGTTGCGTCAACGCTTGCGGGCGGCGCGTCGGCGGTTCGCGACATTGCTCCGGAGATGTCGCTTTCGCTTTTGAGCGTATCGGCGGCGGTCGGGTACGAATCGCAGTACATGTTCCGCGGCGAGAAGTTCGCGGGTCATTCAATCCAGCCGAAGGTAGAGTTCGCGTACCCCGTGTACGGCTTCGACATCTACGCGGGCGCGTGGGCTAACACCCCCGTTGAGGGCAACAAGGGCGGGCTTACGGAAATCGACATTTACGGCGGCGTGAATTACTATTATAAGTCGATGCGCCTCGATGTCGGGTATATCCTCTACTACTATCCCGACTCCGACCAGACCCACAACAAGCTTTCGCGCGACATGGAAGTTTACGTCGGCGGCGCGTTCGATACCTCCGCATACCTCGACGGAATCAACCTCAATCCCTCCGCCTACTATTTCTACAACTGGATTCTCAAACAGCAGGTTGTCGAAATCTCGCTTTCGTACAGCATTCCCGTGGGCGAGCAACTTCTCGACGACGCGCGTTTCACGCTTCCCGTCAGCGTCTACGGCGGCTACTTGACGTCGGGCAGAAAGAACGGCGACAACGGCAGCCCCGACAGCGGCGTTTCCTATTTCTACTGGGGCGTCAGCGGCGACATCGCGTTCGCTATTACCGACTATTGCACAATCAGCGGCGGTATCCGCTACTCCATGCGCGAGGGCGGCAACGAGGGCGACCCCGTAGACCACTACCCATTGCAGGGCAGGGAAAACAACCTCTGGTTCGGCGGCAAAGTAGACTTCGGCTTCTAAGCCGACATTCCGCGCATGCGGAGTTGGTTTTGCATTCTTTCAACACACGGCGCGGTTTTTCGACCGCGCTTTTTTTGCGTAAATTTTCCCGAATAAAAAGCCAATCGTTTTTATAAAAGAAGCCCGCATGTTCGGCGGGCTTTGACGCTTTGCGCTTCGCAAAAACGCGGAATGCGCGGACACAAAAAAGGCGCGGAATTGCCGCGCCTTTTTGCTTTTGAAATGTCGGGGAAATTAGGCGTTGAGAGCCGCCGTTGCCTCTTCCGCGTTCTTGCGGATAGCCGCCCAGTCGCGCTCGTTGATGAGCTTTGCGGGGGCAATCCACGAACCGCCGATTGCAGCCACCAGCGGCGACGAAAGGTATTCGCCCATGTTCGCAAGCTTCAAGCCGCCGAGGGGAATGAAGCTTACGCCGAGGTGCTTGTAGGGGGCAGCCATGCTTTCGAGGTGCTTCATGCCGCCGGTCGTTCCCGCGGGGAAGTACTTCATGAGCGTGCAGCCGTGTTCGAGCGACTGTTCGATTTCGCTGGGCGTCATGATTCCGGGGGCGAAGGGCAGACCCGCCTTTTGCGCGGCGTCAATCACGCGGACGTTGCAGCCGGGGCTTACGGCGAAATCCGCGCCGCGCCTCTTGGCTTCCTCCGCCTGTTCGGGCGTCAAAACCGTGCCGATGCCGAGCATGATTTTCTGCGCCTTTTCGACAATCGCCGACGCGCATTCGAACGCGTTGGGCGTGCGGAGCGTAAGCTCGATTGCCTTGATGCCGCCGTCGGCGAGGGCGTTTGCCAAATCTACGGCGTCGTTTTTGTCGTTTACGCTAAGAACCGCGACAATGCGCGCTTCCCTTACTTTTTCAGCCAAAGTTTTCATGCGTTCAAGCTTGGCGCATTCTCATTCGATTGCAAATTAAATTTTACGCCAAATTGCGGATTCCCGCGATTTTTTGCCGCGCCCGATTTGCGCCGCGCAAAGGCATGGCTTCCGCGCGCGGAATGCGCGGCTAAGGCGGGGCATGCGGCGGATTTTGAAAACGCGGAATCTGTTTGCCGAACGCGCGGAGTCGGCTTAGCGGGCGCGGGCGTTTAGCGTTCCCCGCCGTTGCGGACGCCCGACTTGAATGCGTCGAATTTCCGCGTGTCGAAAATAATGTCGATTGCGCCGATTTTGTCGGCGGGGAAGCCCGCGGGCGC
>DHMA01000191.1 GCA_002405555.1 Opitutia bacterium UBA4654 | reverse complement strand
GACGCCCCGTACACCCTTGCCGACTACCAGAAGGGCAAGCGTCTTCCGCCGTTTTTAAGCGGCGGAGTCTACATCAAAAGCAATCCCGACGTAGTGGCGCAATCGACGCCCACTGCGGGCAACCTCGGGCAGACAACACAGGGCACGCTCGCAAAGACCGACGACGGCTACACGCTTACGCTAACCGAGGCGGCGACTCGCCGTTTTTGGTTCAAGCTCGACAAAAAATATCCCGCTGGAACGTGGTTTCGAGTGCGCCGCGGTGCGCTCACTTGGGACGGCATGGAGACCACGGGCAGCCGCATTTCGCAGACGACGCTTAACGTCGGCACATCGACGACATCGCCGTACACAACGCCCGTTAACGACCTGCCGACAAGCGAAGCGGCGGACGTAGTTTTCCAAACGCCCGTTGAGGCTGATTTAATCGGCTTCCCCGTGTGGAACGGCGCGGACGTGCCGACCGCCGCGATTTCGATTCCGTATTTCGGCTTCGAAGTTTGGGGCGCAAACGTTGCCCTCGAAAACTACACAATCGCCAGAAACACGACCACAAAACTCATAAAGGACGCGAGCGGCAACGGCAACGACGCAACCGTGAGCGGCTCTGTGGCGGGCGACACGGACGCGGGCATTGCCGCGTTTGTGGACGAGCTTAAAACGCAGATTTCGCAGACAACTACCAACGGTTAAAAACATCATGGCAAAAGAAATCGTAATAAAAACAAAAGAGGGTTTGGCGCATGTTTTCGCGCTCAAAGAAATCGTTTTAAAGGGCGAGCTTGTCGCCGTCTATCCGTCGGGGGACAAGGCGAGCTTGTGTCCGACGCAGTACGCCTACGGAGAAAGCTACATTGACAAGATTCCCGACGCGCTAATCGAGGGCGCGGCGGCGGCGTTGATACCCGCAGAATCGGACGAATCGGCGGCGGAAAACGCGCAAACGGAATCGGGAGGGGCTGAATAATGTACATCGAAAGCGACATCGTGCGGATTTTATCCGACGTCGAAAACTACGGGCTTCGCGTGCCCTCCGAAATCTTCGACCAGTCGCCCGAAAAGCTTTGCCGCATTTGCAACGGCGTAGGCTGCGAGCACCCCGAGCACATTCCGCAAGCGTTTCGCAAGACGCTAAACCGCGTCATGGCGTTTGCGGAGTGCTCGGCGGCAATCCACGACTGGGCGTACCACAACAGCGACGGCACGGAGGCGGGCCGCGAAGCCGCGGACAGGCAGTTCCGCGCCAACATGCTCGACGAAATAGAGAGGCGCAAGGTTCGCTTCAAATGGTTCAGGCAGTGGCTCGCGCTTCGGGCGTACGAGGCGGTGCGCAGATACGGGCGCGCCGATTGGTGCATTGCATTTGCGGAAAGCAAGGGAGGCAAGTAATGGGCGCGATACAGGCACTTTGGGACTCGGGCGCGTTGGGCGCGATTTTGTCTGCGGCGGTTTCGACGCTCGGTCAGTTCTCGGCGTTGAATACGCAAAAGTTTACCGCCACGTTGGACGCGCTCGCAAAGGCGCAGTCGGCGGACTCCGACACGCACACGGCGGCAATCGAACGCACGAAAGACGACGGCGGCACTTGGACGCGGCGCGTGATGATGTTCGCGGCGTTCGCGATGTTGGGAATTGCACCTATCGTATTCGCGTTTTTCAAGGACATTCCCGTTGCGGTCGAGACGGTCGAACAGTCGGGCGGTTGGCTCTGGGGGCTGATTCCCGAAAAGGAAAAATTCGCTGTTGCCTACGTCAACGGGTTTTATTTGGCGGACGTCTGGAAGGAGCTTTTCGCAAATCTGATTTCCGCATATGTGGGAGCTGCGATAACCCGCAAGGCATTCAAGATGGGGAAATAAAAAAACCGCCAAGCGGCGGTTTTTGATTTGTTCTTTATGATTCCAACGCGGGGCTTAGGTCGTCGTCGTCTTCTATTCGCAACAGGCGAATGTCGGCGACGGACGGCGCAAACCACGAAAAGGCTTTCGACATTGCCGACACTGCGAGAACCGCCTTGACTGCGTCAACGTTATCGTTGCCGTAATAGAGGCTTCCCTGTTGGCGGTCAAAGCCTTTTCCCGCGAGAAACTTTTTGATTTCTCCGTATGCCCCGTTGTAGGGAGTGCCGTAGTTTTTTGTGAGCATTTCTATGTTCAGGTCAAAAGCTATGGCGAATCTGACATTTTTTACCATATCGAAAACATCCAAAACTTAATGCCGAATGGCAACAAAAAAATGAAATCAAGCTTAATCCTGAGGGCGAAAGGTAATGATGGAAAAGGAAATTGCGTCTCTGAAATCGGACGTTGAGCACATCAAGGAGGACACGACTGAAATCAAGCAGTCGATAGCCGCGTTTGTGGCGCAATCGGCAAAGATTTCGGTTGAATTGGAGGGTGTGCGCGGGCGACTGCGCGAATGCGAGCACGACATAATTTCGATGAAGTCCGACATGAAAACCCTGAAAGACGGCTTCACGCGCCTTGCCGTCTACGTCGCCCTCGCGGCGGGCGGCGCGACGCTTACAATCGACAAAATTTTAAATCTATTTAAGTAAAATGACACTCACCGACATTGCAAACATCGCCCTTGAAGATTTGGGACAAAAGGCGGTTGGGAACATCGACGGCGACGATTCGGTCGCCCGAAAGGTCAAGCGCAGAATCTTTTTAAGCATAGATACCGTTTCCAAGCGGAGGAACTGGGTGTGTTTACGGCGGGAAATTTCGCTCACACAAAGAGTTGAAAAATCCGATTCGGGCGAATTTGCGTTTATCCCGCCGAAAGGCTTGCTCAACATAATCCGCTCTTCCGCGCCTTATCGACGCGAGGGGAACAGTATTTTTTCGCCCGACGGCAATTTTAGGATTGAATGCACGGTTGTTTCGTACAACCCTGACGAATGGAGCATAAACCTCCGCAACGCGGTTGTCGCGCAGCTAAAACGCGATATTGCAGTGCCGATTACGGGCGACGGCAACCTATCCGCGCAAGTGTACCAAGTGGCTGAAAAGGAAATCCGCGACGCCATGCTTTCGGACGCCTACGACGAACGCGAACGCAGGGTTTCCCGAAAGCCCACTTGGTTCGAAGAAATGGGGTGAATTTATGGCGATATTTTTGCGACACATAACAGCAAGCGTTATAACTATATTGTTATTATATATTTGAATTAAAATATTTAAGGTTCGAGTCCCGTCCTGAGTAG
>DHMA01000151.1:1335-4467 GCA_002405555.1 Opitutia bacterium UBA4654 | reverse complement strand
GCTTTGCGAAAATGGCGACGATTACGCCGACAGAATCACCCTTTACAAGCCTGACGTACCCGCATTTAAGGCGAACGAAATCAAAGACGGCATGACGTTTAAGGCGAAGACTTCGCTCTACATGACGATGACGTTTAAAATTACGGACGCAAAAAAGCGGAAGTTCACATGCTTTAATTCCGACGGAATGGAGTTCGGAAGCGGCACATACACTTACGCCGTAAAATCGCCCTCGACGGCAATCATTACGTTCAAGCTTCCGCAATCCCAGCTATACAATTTCAAAACGTTCGAATTCGAATACGCCATTGCGTTCGAGACCAAATCGTCCGCGTCGGTTAATGGAACGGCAATCTGCAACGAATGCTTGGTAAACTTCAAAAAAGAGTCCAGATATTACGCTTGCTCCTCCACGTTTGAAATGAAGACAGCAGAACAGGCGGCGGGAAATTCCGTTGAAATAGTCAAAGGCCCGAATATCGACTTCAAGGACAACTTGGATATCGGCTTCGAGGGCGGCGACCCGAACCTCGACCTCGGAGATTTCGACATCGGCGAAGACGGCGAACTCGTCATTATCGGCGACGACGGCAAAATAATCGGCGTAGACGACTACGTTTGGGGAATCGGCGGACTCGAACTTGCGCCAATCGGCGCGGACGCCGAATAACCCGCCGATAGCCCTACAAAGCCGAACAAACAAGGCAAAGCAAAAGCCCCGCATTCCAAAAAAACGCGGGGCTTTTTTGCGCAAAAATTCCGCGCCCGACCGCAAAACACGCCGCGACAAAAAACAACAAAACCCGCGGGCAAACAAAGCGCGCCGCGTCTCAAAAAAAATCGCTACGCGACGCAAAAAAAGGGAAGACTGCGGAGCGTAAGCCAGATTCTGTGGTTCTTGCGAACCGGCATTCATTTATCTGCGCGGGCGGATTGCTCCGACCCCGCGCCTCCTTGCGGAGTGCGACATACCCGATGTGTTATGGACGAGCCGCCCCACACCCTACATTGTCTTGCACCGAACTGGGTTTACAATGCCCGTCGGGATTGCTCCGACGGCGGTGGTCTCTTACACCCCCTTTTCACCCTTACCGCTTGCGCGGCGGTATATTTTCTGTTGCACTGTCCATGCGGAGGCGTTTTCCGCCTCCGCCCCGTCCTTTCAAACGGAGTTCCGCCCTGTGGTGTCCGGACTTTCCTCTCGGCGAACCGAGCGAATGCCTGCTCCGCAGTCTTCGCAAAAAAAGCTCTCACAAAAACGGCGTCGGGCGCAAGCAAATTCGCATCGGAACCCGCCGCGCGGACGCAAAAAAACGCCGCCCGCCGACATTCGGCAAGGGGCGGCGTCAGGCGAAAAAGCATCGCTTACGCTAAAATTCAAGCTCGAACTTTGCAAAGCCCTCCTTATTGTCGGGCGATTTCAGCAGGCTAAGCTCCACCGAATTGTTGTCGGGCTTTGCCGACATCTTCGCGCCCGCGGCTTTTGCCGACTTGAACGAATAGCGCGTCGGAACGTGGATTGCGACCGTCGTCGGGAAGCCGTCAACAAGGGCGATTTTGCCTTTGAGCGTCTTTGTTTTCGCGTCCCACTTTTCGTCGAGAATTTCGAAATTCGTCTGCGCAATGTGGCGGTCGGTGGCGAGAATGCGCGGGCGGTCAAGCGTCGGGCGGACGACGAGCACGCGGACTCCGTGCGCGGGCACGCGGATTGCGTAGGGCGGGTTGAAATTCGTGTAGGTTTCGCCCGTCCAAAATTCGCGGCAGGTGTACGAGCCTTCGGGAATGCCAAGCTCTTCCGCGCTTGCCCCTACGAGCTTTTCCCCGTCGCCCCAGTTGAAGAACGCAATGACGTTGTATTTGCCCAAGACGGGGTGCTTTACCGCCAAGTTCCACACGGGAAGCATGTCGAAGTACGGATAGAGCGCGGCGGGGCGCACGGGGGCGGCGGGCAGCGTCTGCTGCAAAATCTTCATGCGTTCGGGCGCAAGGTTTGCGAGCCTGTCGCCGAAGAACGTGAGCTGCCCCGGAAGCGCGACGATTGTGGCGGTCGTCCGCGCCTCTTCAAGAGGGAGGTCGCGGACAAGCACGGTGTCGGGGTCGGCAATCATCGAGATGTTGTGCGTGAAAATCTGGTTGACTGTGCAACGCCCCTGCAAGAGCACGTTTTTCCAGATGACGGGCTTGTTGGGGTGCACGATGTCCGCGCCCGTTCGCGCCATTTCGGCGTACGCCGCCTCGGGCCCCGAAGTGTGCCCCTGACACGCAAGGAAAAGCCTGTCGCCGCCGATTCCCCTGCGGAACGCCTGCACGGTAAGCTCGAACGGATTTGCGCACTTGGGGTTCTTGAAGCGCGCGCGGATTGACGGACGCTCGTAAAGGTGGGCGCAGTAGCCGGCGTCGCGCCCCGACATTCCGTCGATTTTGAAGAACTCGTAGCCCCACTCGCGCGAAGCCTTCCGCAAAATTCCCTCGATGTGCGCAAGGGCTTCGGGAACGGTCGGGTCTATCGTGTAAAGCCCGTTCCACGACCAAATGGGCTTGCCGTTTGCGTCGTGCAAAAACCAGTCTTTGTGCTTTTCGTAGAAGTCGCGGTTGCCCGTTCCGTAGGGGGAAATCCAAATTCCTGGGCGGAAGCCGAGGGCGCGAATGTCGTCGGCAAGCTTTTTCATGCCGTCGGGGAACTGCTTTTCGTTTACCTCCAAATCGAGGTGGTAAAACTTCGACACGGGCAGCTTGTCGGAATTGCCCTGCCACGACTCTATCGACCAGATTTCGCAGCCGAACGGCTGCAAAAATTTTTTGCCAACGCGAGCCTCCGCAAGGTTGTCCTCGGCGGTCGCCTTGTCGAAATACGTGTTCCACGACATCCAGCCCGTCGGGGTCTTCGGACAGTTTTTGCGGTCGAGCGGCTTGTAGTACGGAACGTAGCTGTTTTTGAAATAGTTTTTGCGCAGGTCGAAGACGAACTTCGCGCGGGAACTTTTTTCAATCTCGCCCGACATCTCGAACTTGTACGACTTCGGCGAAAGCGTGGAAATTTTAAGTCCTCCCGCCGACATCGAAAGCATGGTATCTGTGGCGGGCGCGAAGACGGAGTCGTTCAAAAGCGAATCCGCGCCGCCCGTGCCGAGG
>DHMA01000151.1:0-1293 GCA_002405555.1 Opitutia bacterium UBA4654 | reverse complement strand
TCGCCGTCGGCGGGTTTGCTTCGGCACGCAAAGGCGTCGTCGGAGGTTTTTATGCGCCCCCAGAGCTTCATTTTGCCCGAATACGCCTGCGCGGTTCGGTGGTAGAAAAGCATTTCGAGGGTGTCGTTATTTCGAGGGAAGACGAGGTATCCCTGAACGTTCCCCTTGGCATCGACCAGCGCAAAGCGGTTTTTCACGCCGTCGCGCGAATTTACCACGCCCCACTTTTTGCCGTCCGACTCGAACAAAAGCTCGCCGCTGACCGACACGCCGTCGTTTTCGGCGGTAAGCACCGAAGTTTTTTCGTCGAAAGAAACGCTCCATTCGGCGAAGGCAAAGGCGGGCGCAAGACACGCCGCCGCAATAGATAAAAGCAATTTTCCCTTGTGCATATATGTCGCTATTAACGAAACGACACTACCTTCCCCGACGCGGAAGGTCAAACATTTTCGGGGAAATCGGCGGGAGAAGAAAGCGGCGGACGCGCCCGCAACACAAATGCCCGTCGCGGCAACGCGCATTGCGGAATCCGCCGAACGGCGGCTATTCGGGGGAATTGTAGACAAGCTTTTTTACGTCGTAGCCAAGCTTTTCGGCGCTGGCGATAATTTCCGCCATGACGGGCTTCGGGAGGGTCGGAGTCCGCGAGAGTATCCACAAATATTTTTTGTCCGACGCCCCCACGAGCGACCACTCGTAACCGCCGCCCCGCGCAAGCACAATGTAGTCGGAGTAAAACGGGCGGAAGAACGACACCCTAAGCTCCGCGCTCTTCGCGGGGTTCGGCACATACGCAATGCCCGTCGATTCCCGCCGCGAACCGTCGGGCGCAACGCCCGAATTTACGACGCGCACGCGGCCGTCGGGCAGGGGTTCGTAGACGGCGGAGCAGTCGCGCAAGCCGCGCTGGAAGAAGTTTTCAAGCCGCGCAACCTCGTACCATTTGCCCGCGTAGCGGCTCAAATCCACCTCCGGAAGCGCATGCCCCGAAGCCCCCGAATGCGAACAGCACGCCGCCGAAAACAGCGCGGCGAGAGCGCAGAATATCCCAGTTGTCTTTTTCATGCGAATGTCCTTTCCCGCGATTTTTCAAGGCGCGAAATTTAAGGGCGGCGCGGAACAATCCGATTTTCAAAAAGCCGCCCCCTACACTATCGGAAAAAATACGGCGCATGCGGAGAATTTTTTTTGTTGCATTAATTTTATTGCGCAACAGTATTGACGACTTCTTTAACCAGAAAGTGTATTATTATGGTATCGTACAAAGAATTAGGTCTTGTTAACACGCGCGAG
>DHMA01000137.1:6843-7002 GCA_002405555.1 Opitutia bacterium UBA4654 | reverse complement strand
GAATGGCAGAACGTCTACGAGGCGCACACCAAGTTCGACGGACACCGCGAGCCCCTCACGCCGCTTTGGGGCTACGAGCGCGAGGACGACCCCATTGTAGTCGCCCGTAAAATCGACGCCGCGCTCGCCGCTGGCGTAAACGTTTTCGTCTACGACTGG
>DHMA01000137.1:195-6795 GCA_002405555.1 Opitutia bacterium UBA4654 | reverse complement strand
CGTCTACGACTGGTACTGGTACGAAGGCAGACCCTTCCTCGAAAACGCGCTCAACAACGGCTTCTTGAAAGCCCCCAACAACGAGCGCATGAAGTTCTACCTGATGTGGGCGAACCACGACGTAGACCACCTTTGGGACAACACAATCGGCAAAAAGGGCAAGCACGACAAAGTTTGGCCCGCCGAAGTTTCGTACGACGAATTTACGGAAAAGCTCGTCCCGCGCTTCATCGAATACTTCAAGAAGCCCAACTATTATAAAATCGACAACAAGCCCGTGTTCTCGTTCTTCATTCCCAACAAATTCATCACGGGCGTGGGCGGAATGGAAAAGGCGAAGCAGGCTCTCGACTTCTTCCGCGCGGAGGCCAAAAAGGCGGGCTTTGCGGGAATCCACTTCCAGACGTTCTCGTCGCTGCTTTGGAGAAAGCCGCTTGCCGTCCCCGGACAGGAAAAATCGACATTCCCCGAAATGTACAAATACATCGGCTTCGACAGCGTAACGGTTTACAACTGGCCGTCGCTTTCGAGGGTCGAAAAGGGCAAGCAGTATAAAACTTGGGGCGAAGAAAGCCTTGCGCTGTTCGACAAAATGGCGAAACACTACGGCGTTCCGTTCGTGCCGAACGTAACAATCGGCTGGGACAACAACTCGCGCTTCCCGAAGAACGAAACGACAACCGTCATCGAAAACACGAATGCAAAAGACTACGAACACTTCCTGCGCGAAACCAAGAAGTGGCTCGACAAAAACACTCAGGCGGGCATGCCCAAGCTGATGATTATCAATTCGTGGAACGAATGGACGGAGGGCAGCCAGCTCGAACCCGACGACAAAAACGGCTACGACTTCCTCAACGCAACCGCCAGAGTCTTCGGCGGAAGCGGACAGGCTAAATAAGAAATCATATCAATATACTATATGAAAAACTTGCTAATGTTGTTATCCGCGGTTTGCGCGCTGTCGGGTTGCGGTTCCGTTTCGGAATCAGCCTGCCGCAAATCCTCCGAAAATTACGATATTGCGGCGTACGTCTGGCCGGCGTACCACCCCGCGCCCCGCTGGCGGGAGCTCGGAATATTCGCCCACGGCTGCGGGGAATGGCAGAACGTCTACGAGGCAAAACCGAAGCGCGCGGGACACAAACAGCCGATAGAGCCTCTTTGGGGCTACGAAAACGAAGCCGACCCGATTGCCGTGGCGCGGAAAATCGACGCGGCACTCGCGGCGGGCATAAACGTTTTCGTCTACGACTGGTACTGGTACGGAGGCAGGCCGTTCCTCGAAGACGCGCTCAACAACGGCTTCCTGAAAGCCCCCAACAACGAGCGCATGAAGTTCTACCTGATGTGGGCGAACCACGACGTAGACAAGCTTTGGAACAACAAAGTCGGAGGCAGGGAAAAGTCGGAAATCGTATGGAGTGCCGACGTTTCCTACGGCGAATTTGTGGAAAAGCTCGTTCCGCGCTTCATAGAGTATTTCAAGAAACCCAATTACTATAAAATTGCGGGAAAGCCCGTGTTTGCCGTGTACGACTTGAAAAACCTCATTCGCGGAATGGGCGGTTGCGCAACGGCGAAGCAGGGTCTCGAATATCTCGATTCGGCGGCCGTCAAAGCGGGCTTTAAGGGCGTGCATTTATTGCTGAACTGCCCAGCCAAAGAGTATTCCGTCGGCAAGGACAGGGCTATTCCGGGCAATCCGTCGGCGACCCCCGCGGAGGTAGTGAAGTATCTCGGCTTCGAGTCTTTTACGACATACAATTGGGTCAGCGAGTCGTGGTCGGAAAAGACGAAAGCAGAACCAGAATTAACCTACGCGCAGTGGGTTGACCTAAGCACAGCCAAATACGGGGAAATCGCCGCGCGCTATCCCGACGGACAATATTTCCCGCACGTTTCGGTAGGCTGGGACAATAACCCGCGCTATCCCGAATACACGAAACGGATAGTAGGCTCGAATCCCGCCGACTTCGAGCGCGGTTTGCGGATCGCAAAAAAATGGGCGGACGAAAACATCCGCGCGGGCATGCCCAAGCTCATAACGCTCAATGCGTGGAACGAATGGACAGAGGGCTGCTATCTCGAACCCTCAAAGGAGTTCGGGTATGGCTTCCTTAACGCCGTCGCCCGCGTATTCGGCGACTGCGGTCAGGCGAAGTAGGGCGCGCGGCTTCGGAAAAGCAAAAGGCGGAATTTGAAATTCCGCCTTTTTTGTTTGTGCTGCGCGCCTTTTCGGCGGGCTTGGTTTTGCCGCGGGAATGCGAGCAGGGGAGCGGGGCAAGCGCGTAGCGCGGTTTAGTCGCCGCCGCCAGACTTCTGCTTGTCGAGCTTGGGGATAATGGTGTCGAGCTGGGTGTCGATATTGTTGAGGACGGGGAGAATCAGGCTGTCTTTCGACGGTTTCAGGACAAGCCTTGTGGTCTTCATGATGTCGCGGGCGGCGCGGTATTTGTCGGTTTTCAGAAGCGCGTTTACGATGGGAATCGTGATTCCGTCGATTGCTACGGCGGAGTCGTTCCTGAACGCCGAAAGCAGGCGTTTGTATGTCGATACAAGCTTGTCAGCCGAGCCGTCGGCGATGTCCATTTCAAGCTCGGCGCGGGCGAACTCCATTGCGATGTCGGGGCGCAGGCTCTTGTTTTTCAGGATAATCGACGTCGAGAGTTTCCGCGCGGCGTTGGGGTTGTTTGCGTCGCGGTAGATTTTCACAAGGCGTCGGCGGAAGTCGGCGTCGGTGTCGGGATATTTCGAGAACGCCCTCATTGCGCTTTCGTAGGCGGCGCAGATTTCGGCGTTCGGGCGGCCGAGCTTCCCGAGAGAGTCGATGATTGTGTTCCACGCGTCGGCGTTGCGCGGGTCGGATGCGACCGCCGCCTTTGCGCACGCGAGCGATTTCGCGAATTCGCCCTTGCCGAAGAAATGCTTTGCGAACGCCTCGTGCATTTCCGACGCCTTGTATTTTGCGCCGTTGCGGAAGCCCTCGCGCAGAGATTCGAGCGCGTGGTCGGTAGCGGTTTTCCACGTCTGCGGGTCGAGCGTTTTGCCCGTCACGAAGCGCGCGCCCTCGTAGCGTCCGACGCCGAAGTTCCACGAGTTCGGCTTTTGCATGTAGCCCACCCACGCGTGGAAGCCGTCGCTGCCCGCGCCAGAAAATATGAACGCGGGCACGCCCCGCGCCTTTGCGACTTCCGAGGTGAAGTAGGCTTGGTCGGTGCAGATTCCGCCGCGGGCTTTGATTGTTTTCAGGCGGTAGTCTTCGCCGTTCCAGTCGAACTCCTTGCGCGAGAGCCTGCCGTGGTCGTATGATATTGACGGATACAATTTGGGTATATTTGTCAGGCTTACCGAGACGCTTTTCTGCGCCCATTCGGCGTCGGCGTCGCTTGCGGGCGAGGGCACGAGGTATTTCAGTTCCTCAACCGAAAGCTTTTCCGTGGGAATTAGGAATTTTCCGCGCTCGCGCATTTCGACGATTTTCGAAAAGCGTTCGAGCGGGTCGCGCGGCTCTCTCCGCAGGAGCTTTTCTGAGACCTGCGCGTGCGGCCAGCTTGCGGGCGGGGGAGTGTCGAAGACGACTGCGGTGGCGATTGCAAGCTTGGGGTATTTTGCGAATTTGTAGGTGTCGGCGGCGCGGATTTTTTCGAGGATTTCGAACACCCGCGCGGCGTCGTCGTCGGGCGAGAGAATGGACACGAATTCGTCGAGCAGCGCGAAGTTTCCGAGCAGTTCGGCGCGGAGTTCGGGGCTTGCGCTTTTGCCGTATTTTGCGAGCGCGGACAGGTATTTTGCAACGACAAGTTTTTCGTAGGCGGGGGCTGCGTTAGGCGCGTATTCCGCTTCCGCCTCCGCGAAATATTGGCGCGACTTCTTTGCGAGGTCGGGCGAGGCGTCGAAGAACGCCTTTGCGGAGTCTGCGTCGAAAGTCTGGGCGGCGAGCGTCGCCGCCGCGAGCAGCAGGGTTTGGAAAAATCCCGTTTTCTTCATTGTTTTTCGGATTGTTTGTTGGGTAAATGGGGTAGGGCGGCATAAAAAAATGTCTCCCTTTCGAGAGACATTTTTACCGTTTGCGGTCGGTTCATCAAGCCTGTTTTACGGCGTTTTCGAACTTCCGCGCAAGGTCGTCGAGCAGGGCGTCAAGCTCTTTGCGGGCGGTCTGTTTTGCCGCGTCGAGCTTGTCGGCCGACTCCGCCTTTTCCGCCGCGAACGCGTAGAACTTGATTTTAGGCTCGGTGCCGCTTCCGCGCACCGCGAAGCTGTATCCGTTTTCGAGCGTGTAGAAGAAGAATTTTTCGCGCGGGATACGGTCGCCGTCCGCGTCGAAAATTTCGTCCCTGTTGAAGTTCACCGCCTTTGCGACTTTCACTCCCGCGACCTCTTCGAGCGGCTTTTCGTCGAGCATTTTCAGGAACGACTGTATTTCCGCCGAACCCGACGCGCCCTCGCGGTAGATGCTTTTGAGGTCTTCGAGGTAGTAGCCGCATTTGAGGTAAATGGAATCGAGGTATTCCTCAACCGTTTTCCCCTGCGATTTCAGGTACGCGAGCATTTCGGAGAACATGATGACCGCCGCGTTTGCGTCCTTGTCGCGCACGGAGTCTGTGCCGAGGTATCCGTAGCTTTCCTCGCCGCCGAACACGAAGAACGTGCTGTGCTTTTGCATGAGATGCGCGCGTTCGGCATAGCCCTTGTCGGCGCAGTCCGAGCCTGTCGCCTCTACGAGCTTCTTTTCGTACTTGGTGAGCTTGCCGCCTATCCACTTGAAGCCCGTGAGCGTGTTAACGCATTTCAGCCCGTGGATTTCCGCGATTTTATCCTGCAACGGCGTCGTCACAAATGTCTTTACGAGGGCGCATTTTTCGGGGCTTACGATTATGCCCTTCGCCTTCATCTGCGTCGCGCGGTAGTCGGCGAGCAGCGAGCCAATCATGTTGCCCGTGAGGATTTTCACGCCGCCGTCTTTCGTTCTGATTGCCACGCCCATTCTGTCGGCGTCGGGGTCGGTAGCCATCAGGCATTCCGCGCCGCTTTCCTTCATTTTTGCGATGCCCATCGAGAGCGTTTCGGCGTATTCGGGGTTGGGCTGTTTTACCGTCGGGAAGCGCGGGTCCATGACCATCTGCTCTTCGACGAGAATCGGGTCGAGACCGAAGTGGCGCATGACCGACGGGCAGAGCGCCGCTCCCGTGCCGTGCACCGCCGTGTAGACGAGCTTCGGCTTGTTGACCGCCATTACGTCCTTGTCGATGACGCAGTTTTCTATCGACTTCACATAGGCGTCCTCCGACGCCTGCTGAACGGTCTTTACGCCGTCGAGGTCGATTTTCAAAAAGTCGCGAATGTCCTTCCACTCAATCTTGTCTACCTCCGCCACGATTCCCTCCGCGTGGGGCGAGATTACCTGCGCTCCGTCGCCGAAGTAGACCTTGTAGCCGTTGTCGTGCGGCGGGTTGTGGCTTGCCGTGATTACGATTCCCGCGGTCGTTGCGAGGTTGCGCACCGTAAACGACAGCTGCGGCGTGGAGCGCGGGCCGTCGAAGAGGTAGACTTCGCCGCCCATTTTGCGCCACACCGAGGCGCAGAGTTGCGCGAAGTGCGTCGAGAAGTGGCGGACGTCGCAGGCGACTGCGAGCTTGGGCGTGCCGCCGCCGTTCGAGTCGAGAAATTTTTTGCAGTAGTTGAAAAGCCCCATTGTGGCGCGGACTACGTTAAAGTCGTTCATATAGCTTGCGCCGACCGCCGCGTGTTCGGGCGTGCCCTTGTCGGACACCGTTCCGAGTTCCGCCGAAGCCGACTTTTTGCCGATTGTGCGTCCGCGCATGCCGCCCGTTCCGAATGCGAGCGGTTTGAAAAACCTGTCGTCGATTTCGTCGAAGTCGCCTTTTTTGAAGAGTTCAGCGAGCGATTCCAGCGCCCATTCGGGCAGGAAGTCGTGCGACAGCCATTTTGCCAAATTTTCCGAGCTTGCGGGCAGAATCTTTCCCTGCGCCGCCGCCGCGAGTTTTTTGAGTTCTTCGTTTGTTTCAGACATTGTTGTTTTCTTTTTGAATTAAAAAAACGGGGAATGCCGCATTGCCCGACATTCCCCGAAACGTCTGCCGTCCGTATCTTAGTAGGGAAGCGGGTATTTTTTGCAGAGGTCTTCGGCGATTGCCTTTGCCTTTGCGATTTCCGCTTCGTCTTCGGGCGCGTTCAGAACCGTGACGATTGCCTCGGCGATTCTGTCCATGTCTTCCTCTTTCATGCCGCGGCTTGTAACGGCGGGCGTGCCGAGTCTGATGCCGCTTGCCTTGAAGGGCGAGCGCGTTTCGCCGGGGATTGTGTTTTTGTTCGTCGTGATGTTCGCCTTGTCGAGCGCGATTTGCGCGTCCTTGCCCGTGAGATCGGGGTGGCTCTTGCGCAGGTCGATAAGGATAAGGTGGTTGTCCGTGCCGCCCGAAACGAGTCCGTATCCGCGCTTTTTGAGCGCTTCAGCCAATGCCGCAGCGTTCTTTACGATTTGCGCCTGATATTCCTTGAAGGAATCCTTGAGGGCTTCGCCGAAGCAAACCGCCTTGCCCGCGATAACGTGCATGAGCGGGCCGCCCTGCGTGCCGG
>DHMA01000137.1:0-155 GCA_002405555.1 Opitutia bacterium UBA4654 | reverse complement strand
CCGTGCCAGGGAAAATCGCGGAGTCGATTGCCTTGGCGAGGGCTTCGTCGTTGGTCATAATGAGACCGCCGCGCGGGCCCCGGAGGGTCTTGTGGGTCGTTGTGGTGACGAAGTCGCAGTACGGAACGGGCGACGGGTGCTGGCCTGTTGCGACC
>DHMA01000029.1:1151-10707 GCA_002405555.1 Opitutia bacterium UBA4654 | reverse complement strand
TACGTTTTCGGGCAGTGCGGGAACGGGCGGCTGCTTGTTCCACTTTAAGTCTTTTTCGAGATAGTCGCGCACATACTGTTTGTCGTACGAAGCCTGCGAGCGGCCGATTTCGTACTTGTCGGCGGGCCAATAGCGGGACGAGTCGGGCGTGAGCACTTCGTCTATGAGGTAGACTTTGCCGTTTGCGTCCGTGCCGAATTCGAACTTCGTGTCGGCGAGGATTATTCCGCACTGCGCCGCCTTTTTTTCGCCCATGTTGTAGAGCGCGAGGCTTGCGTCCCTAATCTGTTTGAAGATTTCCGAGCCGAGCAGTTTTTCGCATTCGGCGTTGGTGATGGGCATGTCGTGCCCCTCCGCCGCCTTGGTCGTGGGGGTGAAGAGCGGTTCGGGGAGCTTCTGGCTTTCCTTCATTCCCTCGGGGAGGGTGAATTCGAAGAGTTTTCCCGTCTGCGAGTATTCCTTCCAGCCGCTGCCCGCAAGGTAGCCGCGGGCGATTGCCTCAATCGGCATGGGCTTGAGCTTCTTTACAATCATCGAGCGGTCGACGAGTTCGGGGCGGCCTTTGAGCAGTTCCGCGACGCGTTCGGCGTGGTTTTCGACGAGGTGCGTGGGCATGAATTTAGCCGCCTGTTCGAACCACCAGAGGCTGATTTGCGTGAGCAGCACGCCTTTGCCAGGGACGCCATTGGGCATGATTGAGTCGAACGCCGAAATGCGGTCGGTGGCGACGATGAGCAGTTCGTCTCCGAGGTCGAAATTTTCTCTTACTTTGCCTTTCGCGATTTTCTCGAAGGGCAGGTTGTCAACCGTCATGAGCGGTTCGGTGGGAAGTTTGAATTTCATGACGCGGATAACACAATTTTTGCGCGGAAAAATCAAGACAATTCGTCCGCCCGCTCCGATAGGCTCTTGCGTCAAAAAAATGGGGCGCGGGGCAATCGACTTCTTGACGGGGGCGGGGGGGGTAGTTTATATATTACTATAAAGACGCCGCAAAGTTTCTCCATGAAAATACGGACAAAAATTTTACTCTACATAGTTCTGCCCATTTTTGCGGCGGACACGGCAATAACCGTCTACAATTCGCTGTCGAACTACGACACGCTCAAAACGCTGTCGGAGTCGAAGTTCGTGTCGGATACGGAGCTTATCGCGTCGAAAATCTCCGCCGAGAACGCCCGCGGGGTCGCCGTGGCGAAGACTGCCGCCGAAGGGGCGTCGGTGCTGTTCGGACGCCGCGCCGAAAGCGTTGCGCTCGTCCGAGACATTCTGGCGGAATTCCCCATGTACATCGGCGCGAGCGTCGGCTACGAGGTCAACGCCGACCTCGCCGACTTCAAAACCGAGCAGGGGCTGAAAAACCTGCGCGACGGCAGGGACGTAAGCGTTGACGGCGGCGTGGACGCCTACGGATTCGCCGAAAACAAAACCTCCGTTTCGATGGACGAGTGGATTGCGAAGTCGGAGGGCGGCAGGTTTGTGGCGTACTGGTCGCGGGCGAAGGGCGAGCTTACCCTCGAACCGCTCGCGAACCCCGACACCGCCATGTATTCGGCGGGGTTGCGCAAAAAAATGGAGTCGGGCGACAAGGAGGCGTTCATCGTAACGGAGCCCTACCTGTATTCGAACAACGTCATGATGGTTGAGTACTCCGCGCCCGTGTATTTCGAGGGCAAATTCTCTGGGCAGGTAGCTTTCGACCGCGACCTCGCGTCGCTTTCCTCGACCCTTTCGGCCATGAAAACCCTCAAAGGAGAGGACATATTTCTTATCAGCGCGCAGGGCAGAATAATATCGGCAACCAAAAACGAAAACCTGAGGACGCTTTCCGTTGACGACCTCCTTACGGACGAGTCGGGCAACTTCACGCTCGCCCTCCTGCGCGACGAAAACGGGCAGCTTGTCCGCGACGACGCAAACTCCGCAATGCTCGATTCCGCCAAATATAAGACGGTCTACCGCGACATGCTCAAATCGGCGTTCGAGACCTCCAAAAATTCGCTGCTGGTCGAAAACCTCGGCAAGGGGGTATCGCGCTACCGCGACCCGCAGACGCGCCGCACATTCTGCGTTTCGCAAAGCCTTATCCGTCCGGGGAACTGGGTTGTTGTCCACGTCGTGCCCGAGGAGGATTTGTTCGCGCCGCTCTACGCGTCGCTTTTGCGCGAGCTTTGCGGGGCGGCGGTCTTCTTTGCCGTGATGGCGGCAAGCCTCCTGCTTGCGGGCGGAATCGTCGCGCGAATCGGCGAGGCCACACGCGCGGCGGAGGAAATCGCAAAGGGCAATTTCCTCGTGGAATTTTCGCACCCCGAAAACGTCGCCGACGAGACGGGCAGCCTGCTCAGGGCGGTCGGCAGAATGGCGTCGAAACTGCGGGCGTTCGCAAGCCGCGTGAGACTTGCGGGGGTCAGCATGGAGGACTCCGTCGCCGAGACCGAGAAAACCGCCGGCGACTACGACGACCGCATGCGAGACTTCGGCGCGGGAGCTTCCGCCGTGTTCGCCGAAGCCCGCCAGCTTGGGGAGTCCGCCGAGAGAATTTGCGAGACCGCCGACGCCCTTTCCGAATCCGCCGCCGACGGCGCGCGCCGCGCGGCGGAGGGCAGGCGGAAAATTCCCGAAATAGAATCCACCCTCGGCGGGTTTGCGCGGAACACGTCGGCGGTGTCGCGCAGGCTCGCGATAATCAGCGAGCGCATGTCGAACGTCAACACGGTCATAACCGCGATTTCGAAAGTCGCCGAGGAAACGAACCTGCTTTCGCTCAACGCCTCCATCGAGGCCGAAAAGGCGGGGGCGGCGGGCGTCGGCTTTGCTGTTGTTGCGAGGGAGGTCGGCAGGCTTGCCGAGCAGACCGCGGCGGCTGCCGACGACATCGAAAACATCGTCAAGGACACGCGCACGGCGGTTGCCTCCGGTGTGTCGGAAATGGAGAAATTCTCCGACGAGGTACGCGCGGGCGGCGCGGAAATTTCGCGCATAATCTCCGAAATGGACGACCTCGCCGCGAGGATTCAGACCGTCGCTCCCCACGCGGCGCGGCTTGCCGAAAACGTGCGTTCGCAACGCGCCGAACTTTCCAAAATGTCCGACACAATGTCGGGTCTGGACGACATCTTGAAACGCTCCGCCGTGCTTCGGCGCGGGATTGTCGCGGGCGGCTCGAAACTGCGCGAGGCCTCCGAAAGGCTTTCGTCGGCGTTGCGCGGCTTCGGCGAAAGGGGGGACGCGTAGCATGTTCGCGCTGACCTTTTCGGCGGGAGGCAAACTCTGCGCCGTGGATTTGAAATACGTCTGCACGGTTTCGCCCGCGTTCGACCTCCACGCCGACGCGTCGCGCCCGCTTCCGTTCGTGGGCTGGCATGGCGACGGCGATTCGAAAATTCCCGCCTTCGACCTCAACTACGCAATCACGGGAAAGCCCGCCGAACGGCTCTTCGGCACGCGGCACATAATAGCAACGCCGCGCGGCGATTCCGAGAAAATCGCGCTTGTCGTCGAGCGGGTGGGGCTGGTTGCCGAATTTCCCGAATCCGCGCTTTCGGGCGCGGCGGGCGACGCGTACAGGAACGCGGAGTACGGCGGAAATTCGCTCGCGCTCGTCGATATTGCAAAGGTTTTGGAGGGCGCGTTATGAGCGGAGTCCGCTGCTGGAACGACATCGGCATTTGGGGAAATTCGACGTGCGAAAAACTCGGCGAATGCGTGCACTGCGTGAATTGCGGCGTCTATTCCGACGCGGCGAAAGAGCTTTTCGAGCGCAAAATTCCGTCGGACTATTTCGACGAATGGACCGAGAGCATGGAACGCGCGCGCGGCGTGTCGGCGGGCGGCGGCGGGGGAATGTTCCTCTTCGGGCTTTGCGGACGGCTCTTCGCGCTTCCGTCGGAGGCGGTCTCGGAGCTTGCGTCAATGCGCATGATACACAAAATTCCGTACAGGCGCGGCGCGGGCGCGGCGGGGCTTGCGAACATCGACGGAGAGCTTGTGCCGACGGTCGATTTGGCGGGGCTTTTCGGGCTGGACTCCGCGGGCGGACAGTTCAAGTGCCTTGTAGTGTGCCTGCTCGGCGGCGAAAAAACGGCGTTTCCCGCCGACTTCGCAAAAGGCTCTGTTTCGCCGGACGCCGACTCTTTCGTTCGCGCGTTTCCCGACGACGCGTGGTATTCGGCGGGCACTTTCAAATTCGGCGGCGAGCCCGCAACACTTGTCGATTGCGACATGCTCGCGGGGGCGGTCGCCAAGAAAAGCCTATGAAAAACGACTCGTTCATGCTCGAACTTTTCCTGCGCGAAGTCCGCGCGCAGTGCGCCGTTCTGCGCGGTCTGCCGTCCGGCGGCGACGCGGCGGCGGGTGCGCGGGCGGCGAACTCGCTCAAAGGCGCGGCGCGAATGCTCGGCTTTTCAAAATACGCCGACGTCTGCGAAAAGCTTGAAAATTTCCTAAACGGGGGCGGGCGCGTCTTCGACTCGGCGTACATGCACGCGGTTGAAACATTGGCGAAATGCGCCGACATCCCGCCCGAAAAACTCGAACAGGCAGTTTCGGAGGAGGAATCCGAATTGGACGCCGTTTTGAATTCCGACTTTTCCGCGCCCGACAGCCCCGCGTCGCCCGCGCCCGCGGCGTCGCAGCCCGACGCCCTCCCGCCCGTAGACCCGTCCTTGAAGGCGATTTTCATGGAGGAGGCGGCAAACCAGCTCGCCGTGCTTTCGGCGTCGCTCGTGGAGCTTGAAGACGACTTTTCGAACGCGAAAAAATTGGAGCGGCTCATGCGGGCGTGCCACAGCCTCAAAGGCGCGGCGCGCGTCGTGGGGCTGTCCGATTTGGTTTCGTTCATGCACGAAATGGAGAACTGCTTTTCGTCGGCGCAAAACTCCAAAATCTCCATAAATTCCGACTCGCTCGACGTGTTTCTCGACTGCGCCGACTTCGTCGGGAAACTCCGCGAAAACGGGTTCTCTCGCATAGACCGCAGCCGCTACGGCGAGCTGCTTTCGCAGCTGCGCGAAATCGAAAACGGGGCGACTCCCAAACGCTCGGTTTCGACCGAGCCGCGCGTCGGCGTCCCCGAAAAAAGCGGCGGCGACGCGTTCGTCAGGGTGTCCGCAAAGAGCCTGAGTTCGCTCATGGAGCTTGCCGCCGAGATTCTAATAGAAAACCGACGCGCCGAAATTTTCAGGGAAGCGGCGGCTTCGATTAAAAATTCGCAGGAGCAGATTGTCGGGCAGCTCGAACGCGCGATGAATTCGCTCGAAGGCGCAAAAGGCTCCGACGCCGCGCTTGCGCGGCTCGAACAGCTGAGGAAGTCCCTGCGCGCGCTCGCGGACGAATCCCGCGCGCAGACCGACGCGCTGGGCGAATATTCGCGCCGCAACGTCGCCCTTTCCGACAGGCTCTACGCGGAGGTTTTGGCAAGCCGAATGCGCCCGCTTTCCGACGGGCTTGTGGCGTTCCCGCGGCTCGTGCGCGACTTGGCGAAAGAGGCGGGCAAGAAAATCGTCCTCGAAATACGCGGCGGCGACGTTCCCGTAGACCGCGACGTTCTCGAAAAACTCGAAGCGCCCCTCACACACCTCATAAGAAACGCGTGCGACCACGGCATAGAGCCGCCCGAAGTCCGCGAGGCGGCGGGCAAGCCGCGCGGCGGCAAAATAACGCTCGGCGCGTGGCACTCGGCGGGCTTTTTGATGATTAAAATCGCCGACGACGGCGCGGGGCTTGACACCGCGAAAATCCGCGCAAAGATTTTGGAAAAACGCCTCGCGCCGCCCGAAATCCTCGAAAAAATGCCGCAGGACGAGCTTTTCGAGTTCCTCTTCCTGCCGAATTTCAGCACAAAAGACGGCATAACCCAGCTGAGCGGGCGCGGCGTGGGCTTGGACGTCGTGCAGTCGATGCTCCGCGATGTGGGCGGCGGAATTTCCGTCTCGACGGTCGCGGGCGGCGGCTCGGCGTTCACAATGAAACTGCCCATTACGCGCTCTGTCATCAAGGCTCTGACTGTGGACATCGGCGGCGAGCCGTACGCGTTCGCGCTCGGCAGGGTGTACAGAACGGTGAAACTTTCGCCGCGCGAAATTTCGTCGGAGTCGGGGCTTAATTTCTTCCGCATGGACGGGAAGTCTGTGCGCCTGTTTTCGGGCGTCGAAACGCTCGGCTTGGGGGCGGCAAACCCGAGATTTTCGGACGAAATCTACGCGGTCGTGGTCGCCAACAAGGGCAGTCTTTTCGCGTTCGAAGTTGATTCCCTGCCGAACGAGGTGGAGCTTGTCGTGCGGCCGCTCAATCCGAGGCTCGGAAAAATTCCGTGCATTTCGGCGGCGTCGCTCGACGAAAACGGGTTGCCCGTGCTCATAATCGACGTGGACGACCTCACGGCATACGCGGCGTCGTCGAGGTCGGAGTCTGGCTCGGCGGCGGAGGAGTCGGGCGGGGAGTCGAACCTCAAAAAAATCCTCGTTGTGGACGACTCCGCAACCGTGCGCGAGACCGAGCGCAAGATTCTTGCGGGAGCGGGCTATGCCGTCGATACCGCCGTAGACGGAATGGACGGCTGGAATTCGTTCAGGCTCTCCGACTACGATTTGGTCGTAAGCGACGTCGATATGCCGCGCATGGGCGGCTTCGAGCTTGTCGGGAAAATCAGGAAGGCCGACTCTTCGATACCCGTCGTGATAGTCTCGTACAAAGACAGGGCGGAGGACAGGGCGCGTGGCGCGGCGGCGGGCGCAAACGCTTACCTCACAAAAAACAGCTTCCGCGACGACTCATTCCTGCGCACGGTGAAATCGCTCGTAGACGGCGCGGACGCGCCGGTTTAGAGTCTCCGTTTCTTTCGTAAAAGAGCGAACGCCTTGCCTTGCATGCGCGTTCGCTTTTATCTTTACTTTGTTCACACTTTGTGTCTTTTATTATAATCTTAAACGAATGTAGTAGAAGCGGAGAGTGCGCGGATGTCTAAAAATGATAGTTATAACATAAGGGTAAATAATTTCGATATTATAAGACTGTTTGCGGCGTCTCAGGTTATGTTGTTCAACCATTATGCAAGGTTCTTTGATTGCAAATGGATTATGAATGATGTTATGTCGTCTTTGGCGGGCGTGCCGATTTTCTTTTTCATAAGCGGATTTTTGATTTCAATGTCGTTCGAAAACAACGGCGACATATTGCAATACGCAAAAAACCGCGTACTGCGCATTTTCCCTGCTTGGTGGGTGTGCATGCTCGTCGCGATATTGTCGGTTTTCGCTTCGGGCTACGGTATCGACGTTCTCGGAAATTTGAAGCAATTTATATTCTGGGTGTTTACGGAATTTTCGTACCCCGTTTACAATCCCGACTTCATGCGGCAATACGGCGTGGGGGTGCTGAACGGCTCTTTGTGGACAGTTCCCGTCGAATTGGAGTTCTACGTTCTTTTGCCGATTATATATTGTCTGCTTAACGCCTCGAAATCGAAGGCTGTTTTGCCGTTTATACTGCTTGTTGTACTGTATTACTCGAATCTCCTGTTCGTCCGCGCGGTTTGGGGCGAACAGCCCGATTTCCACACCGCGGGTGTTTACTATAAGATGTACCGCGTAATGTGCTATCCGCACCTTTGGCTGTTCATGACGGGGGTTCTGTTCCAACGCAACTCCGATTTACTCATTAAAAAGTTGGCGGGTAAATTTTTCATATTGCTGCCCGTGTTTTTGTCCCTTAAACTGATTGTGTTGCGCAGCGGCGTTTCGGAGGCATGCCGGCAGATGTTTTTCGACCTGCCGCTGTACATGCTTTTGGGAGCTACGATTTTGTCTGCGGCGTTTTCGATGCCGAAGCTTTCGTCGAAATTATTGAGGGGAAACGACATTTCCTACGGAATATACATCTACCACATGCCTGTCGCAAATTTCGTGTTGTATAAATTCGGGGCGTCGTTTGAAACCATGGTTGTTTCCGCGACGCTCTGCGTGTTGTTTGCGTTTGTTTCGTGGAAGCTTGTGGAATATCCCGCCCTGAAACTGAAAAAGCGCCAGTTTTTCAACCGCAAAGTTTGCTAAGCGTCGATATTGTTTTTTCGGCGGGTCTTAGAGTCTTGACAACGTGGGGCGTTTCTTAGATACATGGGTGTATCAATTTTTATCCGACTTACAAATGGCTGAATACACAGTAATATCCATGAAATGGGGCGACAAGTACGGGCCCGAATACGTCAACCGCCTGTACAACATGACAGCCCGCAACCTCACCCTGCCTTTCACGTTCATCTGCTTCACCGACAACGGCGCGGGGCTTGACAAAAACATAGAGGTTCGCCCGCTCCCCGAAATGGATTTGCCCCCGGACCGCGAACGCGGCTGGCGCAAGCTCTCCACTTTTCGCGACGACATCGGGCTTTCGGGGCGCGTACTCTTCCTCGACCTCGACACCGTGATAGTCGGGAACATCGACGAGTATTTCAAAATCGACGGCGAATTTTTCGTAATCGAGCACTGGCGTCCGTCCAAAAAGCACGGCGTAGGCGAAACGGGCGTATACCGCTTCGAGGCGGGCAAAAACCGCGATTTGTACGACTATTTTATGTCGCACATGTCCGAGGTTAAGGCGAACTACCGCCACGAACAGGCGTATGTGACCGACGTTCTCTCGAAAGCGGGCAAGCTCAAATTCTGGCCGAAAAAGTGGATGCCGAGCTTCAAATACAACTGCATGCGCCCCTTCCCGCTCTGCTATTTTTGCGACCCGATTCTTCCGCCCGACGCAAAAATGGTCGTCTTCCACGGCAATCCCACTCCCGACCAGGCAATGGCGGGCAAAACAAAGGGCTTGAAGGGCATAATCAGGCACGTCCGCACGCCCCAGTGGCTGAAAGATAATTGGAGATAAATTTGATGAAAAAAAGAGTTCTCGTACTTGCCCCCCACAACGACGACGAAACGCTCGGCGTCGGCGCGTCGATGGCGAAACACGTGGCGCGGGGCGACGAAGTTTTCGTTTCGGTTCTCACGTCGATTGGCGACGACAATCCCGTGATGAAGCCCAACAAGCCCGAAATTCGCGCCGAAACGAAAAAGGCTATGGAAATCTTGGGCGTAGACTACAAAAACGTCCTCTACCGCGACCTCCCCAACGTGCTTCTCCACGACGAGCCTATGTACAAGGTAAACAAGGTTGTGGTGGACGTCGTCAAAGAGGTTCAACCCGACATTCTCTACATTCCGTTTATCAACGACCTCCACAAAGACCACCGCGAAATCGTCTACGCCGCGCAGGTCGCCGCCCGCACTTGCACCGAGTTCGGCAGAAACATAAAGGAGGTTCTCATGTACGAAACGCTTTCCGAAACGCACTGGAACATTGAATGCGTGGAGGGCGGTTTCCTCCCCAACGTCTTCAACGAAATTTACGACTTCCTCGAACTGAAACTCAAAGCGGTCGAGGCGTACCAGAGCCAGCTGAAATATTTTCCCGACGTGCGCAGCATAGAGGCGTTGAAGTCGCTCGCGATTGTCCGCGGGGCGATTTCGGGCATGCGGGCGGCGGAGGCTTTCATGCTTGTCCGCAGGCT
>DHMA01000029.1:0-1123 GCA_002405555.1 Opitutia bacterium UBA4654 | reverse complement strand
AGGCTCTCGTATTAAAACAGTCGGGTATTCGGTTTTGGGCGGCTTCCGTTTGCGCGGTTGCCGCTCTTTTATTATAGTGCGCGCGGGCGTGTCCCATGTGGGACAATCGCGCGGGGGCGTGTGCCATAATGTCCCACTCGGCGGGCGGCGGACTTTCTGGCGGCTGGCGCAGGCGGTAAATGCGTAATTGCAAGTTGCTAATTACAAAAATGGTTTCGGCGCAAGGCGCGGGACTTTCCCAAACTGGCACGGGGCGTGCTTTAAAAGAGGCATATGAGTAAAATATTAGGTATCGACTTGGGAACGACAAATTCCTGTATGGCTGTAATGGAAGGCGGCGAAAGCACCGTTATTCCTAATCGCGAAGGCGGCAGAACGACCCCTTCGGTTGTGGCATTTACAAAATCGGGTGAAAGATTGGTTGGTCAGGCGGCAAAACGTCAGGCGATAACGAATCCTACTAACACGATTTTTTCGGCAAAACGTCTTATCGGACGCAAATATTCGGAAGTGAAAGAGCTTGCGAGCAAGCTTCCGTACAAGGTCGTCGAGGGCGCGAACGGCGCGGCGGTGATTGAGTGCGAAGTGGGCGGCAAGACCGAACGCTTCTCGCCCGAACAGATTTCGGCAATGGTTCTCCAACAGTTGAAGGCGGACGCAGAATCGTACTTGGGCGAAAAAATCACGGAGGCCGTCATCACGGTTCCCGCATACTTTAACGATGCGCAACGTCAGGCTACAAAAGACGCGGGCACAATCGCGGGCTTGGAGGTCAAGAGAATCATCAACGAACCCACCGCGGCTTCGCTCGCGTACGGGCTTGACAAAAAGAACGACGAAACAATCGCGGTCTACGACTTGGGCGGCGGCACTTACGATATCTCGATTCTCGAAATCGGCGACGGCGTGTTCGAAGTCAAGGCGACAAACGGCGATACGCAGCTCGGCGGCGACAACTGGGACGCGGCAATCATGGATTGGCTCATCGACTCCTTCAAAAAGGAAAACGGCATAGACCTGCGCAACGACGCAATGGCATTGCAGCGTTTGAAAGAAGAGTCCGAAAAGGCGAAAATCGCGCTTTCGTCGGCGCAGGAGACCGACATCAACCTGCCGTTCATCA
>DHMA01000133.1:22852-25588 GCA_002405555.1 Opitutia bacterium UBA4654 | reverse complement strand
CGTCAGCCCCTCGAACTTCGAAATCGAAACCCCGTTGCCCGTTGCAGAGCGTATAAGTTCTTTTTTTGGCTTGGCGCAAATGCCCGTTGTCGGATTTGAACCCGACGGATAATAGAAAATTCGGCACTTGTCGTCCTCCACGCCCAAGCCCTCGTGATAGCTTCTGTCGCGCCAGACGGTCGAAACGTGGTAAAGGAGCACGCCCGTCGGGCTTAAAACCTTTATTTCGGCTTCCCACCAGTAGAAGGCTTTTTTTTGGGAAGTATCGTCCCAACCTCCGCGGAACATATCCACGCGGATGCAGAGCACCTCGTTAGACACAAGGTTGTTGTCGGCGGCGAACTGCGCGGCGTTCGGCAGTTTGCCGCTCGTCATCAGCTTGTTCGCCGAGATGAATTTGGAGTCGGGCGCGAGCTTCGACGTTTCCGAATCCACGGGGAGCGGCGCGTAGCGCGCGCCGAATGCCGGCAGCGAAACCGCCGCGGCGGTTGCGAGTGTAAAGACGGTTTTTTTAAACATTTTCGACTCCGTTTTCGGACGGCGCAAGCATCAGCTGTCCGTCCACTCTTACAAGTTCAAGTTTGTGGTAAAGTCCGTCGCCGCCCTCCGTTTCGTCGCGCATATAAAGCCCGCGGTCCTCGCCGATGAATATGCGGTTGCCCGTGGCGACGAGCGCGGAATTGAGCTGCTTTATGATGCGCTCGTAAAGCGCGGTCGGGTTGGTCTGCTCGTTCACGAGCGCAAGAATTTGGTCGCGGGCGTCGAGTGCCTCCTGCCGTACGCGGCGGATTTCGTCGAGGGCTTCGACGAGCGACGCGCCCGAAACGCCGTTGTCGAGAATGTAAATTCTGCCCGCATAGAAAGTGATAACGTCCTCGCCCAAGACGAGGTTGACGCAGAGCCAGCGGACGCCCGCGGTCAGCGCGGTGTCCTCAGGCGTGAGCAGAATTTCGGCGTGGCACGCCGTGCCGCCGTTCCACGAGTCCTTCGTCAGTTGCGCGTTGAGCGTGCCGAAAGTCTTTTTGACGACAACGCCGCCCTCCGCGTCGGGGTACCAGTCGCCGCCCGTGTCCTTGATTACGAGTTCGAGCGACGGGCTTTCGCCCAAAAGGTCGGACGGTATTTCGCCGCCTCGAAACAGCCCGATTTGCAGTTTTGCGGAATTGCCCGCGTGGAGTTTCAAAAGGTCGTTTGTGATGGTGTTGATTGCGTCTGTTTCGTAGCTTTGGCAGTCGAGGGCGACTCGCAGGCGCTGGGCAATCGCGCCCGTCGCGCCGGAGGGTTCGTCGGAGCTGTCGCCGGCGACGGCGACAGTGCCGAGCGAAACATCGCCCAGCGGGTTGTCGGAATAGAAGCCGACGAAACTGTATTTCCAGTTTGCGTACGACAACGAGCCGACCTGTCGGGTAAGCGACGCCACTTTAAACGCGTATACGCCCGACTTCGAAAACACGCTTGCGGGAATTTCCGCGATTGCGTGCACAGTGCCCGACGCAAACGACGAAACCGTGATGTACGCCTCGCCGCCGTCCCCGAACGTCAGGTTTTTCGAAAAGACTTTCGCGCCGTTGCGCGAAACTTCGAGCGTGCCGAAAACCGTCGAATTGTCGGGGCGCGAATCGGGCGACGGATTTTTCGAATCGAGCCAGTCCCAAGTGCCCGCGCTGCCGCCGTTTGTGTTGCACCGCAAATAAATCAGGTTCAGCGGCGAATTCGCCGTCTGAAAAAATCCGATTTTCAGTTTCACGCTGTCGCCGACTTCGACGGCAACGGGCAGACCGTCGGCGTCGAACATCGTCGATTCGTTGCCCGTTGTGAGACATTTGATTTTAAATTCTTTCGCGCTCATCTCGATTTGAAAAGCAGTTGTTTGATTTCGCCGCCCTGCACCGTGTAGCGGATTGACACCGCAACCCCGATTTCCGACGACACCTCCGCCGAAAGCACGGCATTCGGAACGCTGAAAACTTCGCCGTCCTCGATGATTTTGAGTTCGCCCGCGCCGCGCTGCACCTCGGCGAGATGGCGCAAAAGCCAGCGGCGTTTCTGCGCATGTGTTTCGAATTCGCGGTCTACCGTGAACGAAAACGACACGCTTTGGTTGCCGAGGTCTTCGACCTCCGCTTTTTCGGATTCCACAAATTCGTGCACCGCGCTTTTGCGGCGGACGGAAAGCGGGCCGAAGTCAATCACGACAACGCCGCCGCATCCGTACCGCGCAACTTCGCGGCCGCAAAACGAAATCCAAGTGGAGGGCAAAGACATCGGCGGAGGCTATTTCGAGGTTGTCGAAACCGGCGCCCAGTCGGCGGCGCAGGTTGTCGCCGTGAATTTTCCCACTCCGTAGTCGCCCATCGCCTTGATTTCGATTTCCTCGAAACGCGAATCGTCGCCCCAGTTGAGCGAGCGGTCGGCGCAGACGATTTTTTTGAGCAGGAACGCGGGGTTGTCCTTGTAGAGTCCGCGCAGGAAGAAATCGTACGATGGCTTGACCAAGCCGCCGAGGCGCGGCGAGCTTGTGAGGCTTGCGATTTTCTGCCACTTGGCGTAGTCGTCGAGCATCGGTCTAAATTTCGCGGAAACCGAGAGGTCGGAGAACTTGAAGTCGTAGAGTCCGCAGCGGTCCACCTTGCGCTCGTCGAGTTTGAGGTCGAACGAGATTTCCGCGCCCTCGGCGAGGTCAACGAAAATGTCGTCTGCGGCGGGCGTAGCGCCGTCCGCCATCAGGAAACCCAG
>DHMA01000133.1:12312-22783 GCA_002405555.1 Opitutia bacterium UBA4654 | reverse complement strand
GCCCGCCGATTCGAGGTCTGCGTCGGAGAGCGTCGGCAGCGACGGGAAAGTTGCCGCCGAGATTTTAACGAGGCTCGAAAGGTCGCTGTACGGCTTCGACGGGTCCACAAGCCCCGTGAGCGTAAATTCGCCCAGAAGCTCCTTGCCCACGCCGCAGCCGATTGAGGGAATGCCCGTTATCGCCGCGCGGGGAAGCTCCACCTTCTGCCCGTCGATGCCGAAAATCGTGGCGGGCGTGTTCGCTTTGCCGAAGACCGACTGCCCGCGCGTCAGCTTCAAAACCGCAAACAGCGTCGAAAACGCCGACCATTTCACGGGCTTGAACTTGACCTCTATTTTGCGGCCTTTGAGCTTTTGACCGAGCACGCCGCGCGTCTTTGTGGACACGTCTTCGGTCTCGTCGGTGATTTGGAGCTTCACGTCGTCCTTCGACTCGAAGACGACCGCCGAATTGCCGCTGCCCAGCTGCACAAGGCACGGTCCCTCGATGGTTGACGGTACTGGATATGTTGTTGTTGCCATTTTGTTTTTTCTCCCGAAAACTGCGGGACAATCTCGCAGTTTTTTTTCATTGGTTGTTGTTTTTGGTTTAAAGGGTTTCCGTTCGCGGAAATTCGAGCGTCATTTTCAGCTCAAGCTCGAACTCCACGAAATTTTCGTCGTCGGGGTCCGCCGACTCGGCGCGGGCTACGAACACCTGCACGCCGCAGGGTGTTTTGTAGCCGTTGATTGAAAGTATTTTTTCGACAAGCTCGTAGGCGTTTGTCTTCGTCGGGTTCGTCGTCGGGCGTTCGATTACGCGCAGTCGCATTTTGCAGTCGTCGGCGACGCAGCGGCTGAACACGTTTGGCTTGATTCCGCCGATTGCGGGCGGCAGGCAGAGCACGACGATTTTGTTCGTATTGACCGCCGCAGCCACGTTGTTTGCGACGTGCCCGCGCAGGCGGCTCATCACAACGACCGACGAATCGGCGACGAGTTCCTCGACCCGCGCCTCTATTTGCGCCTGTACCGTTTTGATTATCGATGCCATTTTAAAAATTGAGTCTGCCCGATGTCGGGAAAAGTTTTGAGGGTTGCGAAATAACGACCGTCGGGCCCGACGACGTTTGGGCGGTAGCCGCCGCCGATTCGGGGTTGTCGGGCATAGAGACCGCGAATTCGCCGTCGGCGATTTTTGCCAGAAGCTCGCGTGCGGCGTTCGCAAGGCGTATCTCGTCGGCGGAAAGCGCCGTCATAATCTTCTGCCGCGCAAATTCCATCACGAGGGCGGCGCAGTGCTTTTTGAGTTCGGCGGGAATTTTTGCGCGGTCGGCGTCCACCTTGTAGTTGCCGCTTTTTACCGCCGCGCGGATTTCGAGCACCGCCGCCTCTATCGCGTCGGGAATCGGGTTGCTTTCGCCCTTTTGCTCCGCCGCGTTTTCTATTGCAACAACGATGTCGGCGGGCTGAAAGGTCAGAAGGTCTTTGCGTTGGAATTCTATCCAGTTCATTTTTGCGGAAAGGGCGACGGCGTTTGTTGCGCCGCCGCCCCACGGGTATCACGGTTATCGGAAAAATCAGAGGGCGTCGGTCGAGCCGTCGGAACCCACTGCGTACTGCGGGAGCGCGTAGCCGTAGCCCGCGCGTTTGTAGGCTTGGTAGGTGAAGCGGTGCGTCTTCATCACCGTCGCGTCTTCGAGGTCGTCGCAGGCGATGAGCTGCGTTTGGGTTTCGCGCTGAACGACGAACGGCTTCGCGACCGCGCCGAGTTCGACCAAGAACCACGCGTCCTCGTTTTTGAGGTCGATTGCAGACCAAACGAGCACTTTCGCCGCGCCGCGGTTGACGTTGCTTGCGCCCTTTTCGTTGTTTTCGGCTTCGAGGATGCGTTTCGCCAAGCCCTCGTTTTTGGCGGAGACCACCAGAACGAGGTTTTCGCCGTTGCCCATTGCGTCGCCCGCGGCGTTGGGAATCTTGCGGATTAGCGCGCGCGCGGCTTCGAAGCTTGCCGACGAAAGTTTATTCGAAAGCTTGTTGGAGTACTTGACTTTCGGGTTGCTCGTGTAGACGTGGGCGGTGCTGAAAAATTCCCTGCCGTCGTAGCACTTGTTGGTGAAGCCTCCCATCAGAAGCGACGCAATCTGCTTCGAGTCGTGCGCCTTGCTGCCCTGCGCCATCAGCTGGATAAGCTTGCCGTACTGTCCGTACTTGTCGCGTTCGAAGTCGGCCTGCGGAATCGCCACGGTGTCTTCCCATTCCTTGTTGGGAATGGTGTACGAGGCGGCGGCGAGGTCTTCGACCTTTGCTTCGCCCGTCAGTTCCTTCATACCGCTTACCTTTTCGAACCAGCCCCACGTTTCGACCGCGTTCGACGACGGAACCTCCATCGCGAGCTGCAAGCCGACGGGCTGAACGCCGCCCGCAAGCTCTTTAATAAATATCGCGCGGAAGCCCTGCGTTGCCGCCGAAATATTTTGTTTGTTTAGAACCATCTTTTATTTCCTTTCCTACGATTTGGAGGCTTCGACTGCCGCCGTTGCGAATGCGTTTGCCGCGGTTATTGCGCCCGCGATTGAAACGTCAACCCAGACGCCGTCGCCGTCGAGTTCGAGCGCGACGCCCGCGACGACCGATTTTGTCGATTCCTTCGCGACCGTTTCGTCGTCCTCGACGTAGACGACTCCGCCTACGTTCGCCTGCGCGACCGCCTTCGATGCCGAATTGCCCAGCTTGAACGCGCCGCGCGAAACTTTTACGGAAACTGCGCCGTTCTGTCCGTCCGTGTTGTCGTCGGCTTCGTCGGCGACGCCCGCCACGCGCAGACCTGCGGTATCGGAGGCGGGCACAAGGTATCCGCTTGCGTTGAACGCAACGAGTGCGCCCGCGAAGATTTTTGCGCCCGCGGCGACGGGAGCCGAAATTATCGTGCCCGTCGTGCGGGGAGAATTTCTGTCTGTTGTAAGAGCCATTTTATGCGCCTTTCTCGAATTCCTCCTCCGTCAGACCGAGCCTGTTGCGGACTTCGGCGGCGGCGGAGTTTTGGGGTGTCTTTGCGGAAAATTCCTTTATGCCTTCGGGCGTGCGGCGGCCGAGCGGCACGACGCACGGCAGGCTTGCGCAGAAGGTTTTGAGCGCGTCCAGACCGAGCGACTTCGCGCTTTCGGGAACGATTTTGCCCTCGGCGAGCGCGGCGGAAAGCAGCGCATCGCGTGCGGCTTCGTCGGCGCGTTTCGAGAGCGCGTCGACCGCGGCGCTTATGCCGTCGAGTCGCGCGGAAAACGTTTCGAGCTGTTTTTCCGTTTCGGCGTTTTTGCCGCCGTCGGTTTTTTTGCCGACCTCCGAAACCGCCCGTTCGAACGCGGATTCAATCGTTGCGTCGTCGGTATCCTCGGCGACGCCAAGCAGTCGGCAAACCATCTGTTTGTATTTGTCCATAGTTGCCTTTGTTTTTGGTTTGAGAAAATCCGCGCTGAACACTTCGAGGCCGGGAATCCGGCCGTTGCGGCAGAGCGCCGCGCTGTGCACGAAATAGACGACTCCGTGCCGGTCGGACAAAACCGCCGGCGAAATATCCCTGTAATATCCGCCGCGCCACGCCTTTTCGCCGTCGGCGGTCCATTCGAGATTCGCCAGATAAATTCCGTCGTTTGGGACGATTTCGAGGAGGCCGTAGGCGGCTACTTTGACGGGCTCGCCCGTGTACGACTCGGAGCCGGGGATTGAATTGTGGTTGAAGTCGAGCGCGAGTTTGTCGAAATTGGAATTGCGCTGGGCTTCGGGTATGAGCGCAAGCGAACGCCCGTCCACGACGAGCTTCGCCGTTCCGCCGTCGTAGGACGATTCGCCCCACGGCAGAATGAGCAGACGCGCGGGAGGGTTTTCCGAAGCGCCGTCTATTGCGAATTTCGGAGCCGCTATTTTGTCTGCCTGTCCTGCGGAAATCATTTCCGCGAGACTACCAAAAACCCGAAAACCGCGCGAATCCGCACGGCAACTACGGCAAAAACGGAACACAAAAAACGGGCTTTTCTTTCGAAAAGTCCGTTCAGTGTATATTATATATAGAGGCGGCTATTTTTTTATTCCCAGAAACGCGAAGATTTGCGCTTCGAATTCGTCGCGCATAGGGGCGGTGAGCTTGTTGCCGCCCTTTTGCAGCGAAAAATACGGACGGCGCGGCATTTTGCTTGTGCCCTCTTGGTGGAACACTCCGTAGCCCGCGTGCCTTACGCCTTTGGGGTCGGTGTAGTCGGGGCTTGCGGAAATTTCGGCGGAGTCCGAATCGGGGTATTTTAGCTTGATGCTTTTTAGGAGCGAACCCGTATCTTTCAAATTGGACGGCACGCTGAACAAGCCCCTGCCGCGTTTGTAGACCTTTTTGTCCGCCCACGGTTCGGGGCGGTTCGCGGGGTCGTCGAAGTTCCGCTTGGCGTCTTCGACAAACAGGTGGGCAAGCCTGCGCAAAAGTTTACGCCTGCCCTCCGGCGAAAGACTATCCATAAGCTTGCGGACTTCGGGCGAAACGTCGTCGAGAACCTGCGTTTTGATTATGCTTTCGGCCATATTAGTAGAGTCTGTGTTCGTCAAAACCCCAGTCGAATTCAGGTAGAGGCTTATTTTCTTTTATCGCTTTTTTTATGTCGTCAACGGAAATGTCGTTAATATCAAACGGCATCGACGGGTAGGGATAACTTTTGTTGAAATACGATTCGTAAAAATCCAGCCATTCATTCGCTTCGAATTTACAAGGTTTTTCCTGTTTCAACCAAAACTCCAATTTATTGACACGTTCGCTTTCCGGATATTGAAGCAACACGTTCGTGAGATACGGTTCGCCGAAACGCTGTTTGTACTGTTCAAGTAGTTCTTCGATTTTTTTCATAGTTAGAAGCTCCTCATTTTGTTTATCATTTCATCGAAAATTTTTGAAGATTCGGGGAATATTTTTCTGATTTTATCCATTTCTCCCGTTTTCTTGTTTTGAATGCTTGCGTTTGTCATTTCGGCAAAAGCTTCGGCGGATAAATTGGTTTCGTCGCGTTTCCAATAAGCCGCTCTGTGCCCCCAGCGAATCACATAATCGCCGTTGCTTGCGCCGTTGATTATGTCCTGTAAACCGTTTGTCGTTCCATTGTGGATTTCCTCTTTTGTAAAGTACTTGTTTTTAAACGCCAACCGAATCCATTCTTGCGTCGGGGCGGTGCGGTTGCCCGTGTCCCAGTTTGCCTCTATTTCTAAAAGGTCTTTTTCCGGAATAAATCCGCAAGTCTTGAACCATTGAAGATTGTTTTTGTTGGCTTCGTAGGCCGCAGTCAATTCGTCGGCGACTTCTTTCATTCGGGCTTTATATTCGTCGGCAAGCGTTTTCCCGAAAATATTGTCTTTATATACATAGGAAAACACCCGCATACGTCCGCCTTCGTTTTTTGCCCTTTCGTTGGCAACGCTGTCGATATTGTGCCCGATTTCGTGAAAGGCCGTCGCAAACGGTGTTGCGTAGTCCTTTTCTTTCGAATCCGCCGCTATATTGATATTGATTCCGCGATAGTAGGGCGAATAGTGGGCGGTTTTGCCTCTGTACTTTGCATTAAGAATCCGAATTTCGCTTTCGAATTTACTCCACATATCCTTGATTTCGTCGGGGGCGCTGTCAAGAATTTCGTGCATTTTTCTGTAATTGTCTTCGCCGATTTTCTTGTAGAGGTCGCAGTCGCGGTCGACGGAAAGCTTTGCGGCTTTTGCGCCGCCCGCCGCGGCGGCTTCGCCCGCTTTGAGCAGCTTCGAAAGCCCCACGCCCTCGAACCATTCGCGGGCGTTTTTTACGCCCTCCACGCCCGAAACGGGCACGGATTCGAGCTTTTGAAGAAATATTTCGCGCGTGGTTGGGTCGAACTTCTTCAAAATCTCCTCCGAATTCATTCGAAGCGATTTGCAGGAGGGAACTTTTTTTGCGGAGTTCACAAAAATGCGCTCCGTGGGCGAAACCCACAATTCGCCCTTTTCGGCAAGGAGCTTTGCCTGCTTTTCGTCGAGCACGCGGCGGCGCTCGGGCGGCAGTTTTGCCTCGGCCTGTTTTTGCAGGTTCATCTGCCGTTCGGAAATCTGCACCACTTGGCAGCGGCAGTTCCAGTCCCACCCCGGGGGCATATGCTTGTCCCAGAAAACGTGGTCGACGGGCAGAACAAGCCCGTGCAGGGCGCGGTGGCTGCGGCGCGTGCGCTCGTCCTGCGTGCAAAGGTATTTGAAGTACGGCAGCGTGTCTTTTGTTTCCTGCGCAAACTCCCACTGCCCGACGCGCAGGGCGTCGTAGCCGTGCGTGCGCAGCAGCAGTTCGGCGCGGCGCAACGCCTTTTCCTCGGAGAACTGCGGCAGCGACGACAGCTCCCTTGCAATCTCCTTTTTTGCGTCGCGCCAGTGGGCGGCGTGCGGGTTCGCGGCGTATTCGGCGACGACATCGCGCACGCGTTGCAGCATTTTAGCGTCCTCGACGCCGCTTATGCAGAATGCGTAGGGCTTGATTTCGGGGGCAAGGCGCTCGAACGCCTCGCGCGAGACTGCGGGCTTGCCTTTCAGGACGTTTCGCGCCTCTTCGTAGCTTGTGGGTTTTGTGAGCATAAAAATTTTGCCTTTAAAGGGGCTTCTGTGCGTTCGGGGCGGTGATTGTATGCGCGGCGCATAAAAACCGTTTCGCCGAACGCCGCCGAGCCTTATTCGCGATTTTAAACGTCGCAGGTGGACATATATTTTTGATAGTTGCGGTCGGGATTGTCTTTGTCCCAAAACTCGGGGTCGTTTTTCACGCGCTCGACGTGGGCGAAATAGCTTTCGACATTGAACATCCAGCACCCCGGCGAAACCTTGCAGCCCTCCACGAATCCCGCCACAACAAGACGGCGCAGCGAACGGTATTCGCAGCCGAGCGCAAGCGACTTGACCGTCGATGGCGTGAGGCGCACGTAGCGTTCGCGCAGTTGCAGTTGGGGTTTGAAGAGTCCGCCGCCCTGCGCAATCCAAGTGAAGAAGCCCATTTTGGGCGGTTGCGGGGGCGCGGGCTGTTCGGCGACTTTTCCGGGGACGATTTCTACTGTGTTCATATTCCGAGGGACATTTGGAGCGGGTTGTTGTTTTTGTTTTTGCGGCCGTTTGCGCGGTTGCGGACGGTCGAAAGCATATTCAGAAGCTCGCGTTTGCCGAGCTGCCAGAGGCGGCAGCCGTACTGTGCGCGGGCGATTGCGTCGGGGTAGCGGGGAAATTCGATGCCGTTCGTGCAGCTGTTTTTGATGAGCCAGAACAGCCGCCTGCGCTCCTCCGACGCGAAGCGCAGAAGCCAGTATTCGGCGGTTTTGTTGTCGCCGCCGAGCAGCGCAAAGTGCGCCATCAAAATGCAGAACTCGTCGTTTTCGCTCGCCGAAAGGCTGAGCCTGCCGACCGCCGCAGACTGCTGCGCGTGCCGCCAAAGCTCGAAAGCCTGCGTTTCGGTCTGCCCGCCGTCGGCGTTGCGGTACTGGCGTTTGCCGTCGTCGGACATTCCCGCCCACACGCGGCGGGCGAGAATGCAGACGCGCTTTTTCTGTTCGGCGGTAAGCAGCATTACCTAACCTCCGAGGGCCCGTCCACTTTCGGGTCGATGAAAAAGTTTTCGGACTGCTCTACCGTAAAGATGCGGCGCAGCCACTCGACCCCGCGCTCCAAGCCGAGGCGGATTGCCGACTTGTCGAGGGCGTATTTCGCGGTGGAATACTGCGCGGCGTCGGGGTTTTTGAGCACAGCCGCAAGCGCGTCGGACTCTTTGAGCTTGCCTACGGTCTTTACCGTAGGCTGCCCCGTGCGGAAGCCGTAGCGGGCAAGCGGCGTCTCCGCCGACTTCGACGAGCCGAAAAGTTCGGGGTGCGTCTGCGCGTAGACCGAGCACGCCTTTGCGATGGAGTCTGCCTGCCGCTTTATCGACTTGATTTGCTCCGAATACTTTTCTTTGAGCGCAAGCACCTTCCTGTCGAGTTCGGCTTCGAGCGCGGTTTGGTCGGTTTCGAGCTGTGCGCAGATGTCCACTTGGGACTCGAACTCCGCGCGTGTGTTGATTGCGTTGATTTTGATTTTCGCCATTGGGTTTTTCCTTTCCTTATTAGAGTTCGTCGAAGAAAAACGATGCGAGCGATACGAGTCCGAGGAATCCCCAGACCGCGAACGTAGCGCCCGCCGCGATTCTCAACGTTTGCATATCCGCGCCGAGCAGCCAAAAAACGCCGACGACGGTCGCCACACAAAGCAGCGTTAGCGCGTAGAATGTAAAAAATCTCTTCATTTGAAGTTTTGCTTTCATCTTTCAATTTTCCTTTTTCATTTAAGTTGAGTGTGAACGCCGTCGTCCTGCGGGGAAAACGGCTTTTCGGGGTGCACGGCAAACTCCACAAGGCACAGGTTCGCAACGTCAACAAGGTGCTCGCGGTTGCCGTCTTTTTTGTAGAGGGCGAGCCGCTCTTCGGCCGAGCCGATGTTGTCGTACTTGTGCCGTCCCACCTGCTTCGGCAGCGGACCGTAGCGGAAATAGCCCATCGCCATTCTGTCGCGCATCGCGCGTTCGAATGTGTCCGACCACTGCATTTTGTAGATTTGCGCGAGTGTCGGCGGCGGGCAGAATTCGCGCCACTGGGCGGCGTCGGAATCTTCGAAGATTCCCGCCCGCGCCAGAAGCCGCTCTCTGAGTATGTCGTGCGCAGTTTGCATCGTTCTATTCGGCGGGCTGTTCGCGCGGGATTTTTCCCTTCGTCAAAAGCACGGCGACGGGCTCTTTTGTCTTCACCCAAACCTTGTGCTCTTTGAAGATTTTCGCCGAACCGAATTCGCAGGCTTCCGCAACCGTCGTTATCGGCATTCTGCGGCCTTTCGGTGTGAGGTTGAAGTCGTAGACTGCGCGGTGGAGGCGCGGCAGGGCTTCGGCGGGGTGGTCGTCTTCGGGAATGTCGAGAACGTAGGCGGCGAAATCCCAGCCGAGTTCGGCGATTTTCCCGTACGGGTCGTTCACGACGACGACCGACTGCCGCTTTATCCGCGGCTCCCTGTCTTCGTCCTCCTTGTGCGCCCTCGATTCGAAGCGCAAGTCTTCTATGATTTGCGAGGTCTTTTGCGCGTCGATTTCGGCGCGTTGCAAAACAAGCCTCACCAGTTCGATGTCAACTTTTCCGTTCATTTTATTCCTTGTTTTTTTGGTTGAAATTGAAGACGCCCTGCCGCCCCGAAACGCGTTTGCGCGGGGCGCGGCGCGGCTTGACGCCCCTGTTGATGCGGATTTGGTCGGAAATGATTGCCGCTATTTGCACGCAGCTCATCGCCGCCAAAAATTCCGCGCGGGTTGCGTCGGCGACGAGCGAGCGCACCGTCGAAAACGCCTTGTTGACCGCCTGAGAAGTAGTCATTTAAAACTCCTTTCCGTGCCTGAACGGGCGCGTGCGGTTGAATTTGAGCTTGGCGAAAACCGCCCCGCCTATGTCGATTTTTCGCGCTCCGCACCAGTCGAGCACGCGCAGAATCGTGTCGGCAAGCTCCTCGGCGACGGCGGAATAGCCGTCGATATGCGGGGAGTCTTCCATTCCGCGCCGTTCGGCTTCGACCGCCTCGGAAATTTCCGAGTGCATAAGCGCGGCGGCTTCGGCGAAGTTGATGTCGCGCTCCCAGAAGCCCTTTTCGGCCGCCGACGCGTGGGCGACGGCCGCAAGCGCGTTGAGGGCGCGGGCGCAATCGGCGTCGGCAAATTCGCCGACGCGTCCGAGCGAGCCGTCGAACAGGTAGCCGTTCATTTCGGCGGTCGCGCGGGCGAGGTTTGCGTTTTCGAAATTGCCCGTTATTTTGCCGTCGGCAAAAACCAAGCTCCAACCGCCGCGCAGGTTTTGAAAGACGCCGTATTTCATTTCGCGCCCCTTTCCACGCTCGCAAGCTGGCGGGCGATGTCGATTACGGTCGGGCCGTCGAGGTCGTCCTGACTTTCCATATAGAGGCTGTCCGCCGCGTCGATGATGTCGGCGACAAGCCGCAGGTTGCCGTTGTGGCGCACGATTTCCAAAATCTGGCGGGCGACGTCCTTCGAACAGCCGTTGAGCGAGGTCGAGCGGCGCAGATAGGCTTCGACGTTTTCAAGCGTCGTGCCGTTTGCGTAGGTGTCGAAAATCGGCTTCTGCGTGCGCCCGAAGAGTTGCCGCGCCTCGGCGTGCGCGTCGGAGGAGGCAAGCAGCATCCGCTTCCACAGCGTGGGGTACGCCATAACCACGAACTTGCAGTTTGTTTCGTCCACAAAGCTTTTTGCGAGCTTCAACAGCGCGACGCCGCCGTCGTGGGCTTCGTCGAAAATCACGGTAATCGGGTTTGATTTCAGGTACTCCAAAACCGCCGCAAACGCCCGCGATTTGCGCAGGTACTCGTCCTTGCCGAGCGCCTTCAAAATGCCGTTTAAAATCGCCAGCTGGTTGTCCTTCCACGTCGGCTGGCAGCGGACGTA
>DHMA01000133.1:11045-12283 GCA_002405555.1 Opitutia bacterium UBA4654 | reverse complement strand
GGCAGCGGACGTAGGCGGTGTTCGCGGGGTCGGCGCGGAGCGCGGCGCGGGCGCAGACGCTTTTGCCGATGCCCGTTTCGCCCAGAAACACCATCACGCGGCGGTCGGTACGCGCCGACTGCAGCTTGTTGTAGCGGCCGACAAACTGGCGGAACACGGGCAGGTCGTCGAAAACCTGCTCGACGTTCGCGCCGCCGTCGATGAGCGAGACCATCGCGCGGAGCTTGCCCAGAATGCGTTCGAGGCGCAGCCCCGAAAAGTCGCGCGTGCAGAGGCGCGAACGCCACGTTTTCGCGGAGCCCACGAAATCCTTGTATTTAATCGAGAACGCGTTGTCGGAGAGTCCGAGCGCCTTCTGGTGTTTTTCGCAGCGCCCCACGAGCCTGTCAAGCTCTTGGAGCGGCGTTTCCGTTTCCGTGATTTTTTCCATATTTTCCCTTTGTTTTTGGTTTGTGAAATTTATTCGAAGAGCGCCTCCACGTTGATTTTTCGGCGGTCGGACACGGGCGCGGCGGGAACGCCGCGGGAAACGCGCCGAACGTCTGCGGAGGGTTTGCGGGGAGTTTGCGGAGCGTCCTCTTCGGGCGTGTAGCCGTCTATCTGGACGCGCGATGAGTCGTCGCCGTTGAAGTAGTCGTGGACGGTTGCGCCGCGCTTGCGGTGGACGGGCACGATTTCGCGGAAGAGCAAATGCGCAAGTTTTGCGTGCCTCTTGGCGCGTTCGAAGCCCAGAGTGTCGCCCACGCCGACTACGACCTGCGGCACGCGCTCTACGTTTTGCGCAATGCCCACGAATGCGCCCTTGCGCAGCCCGCAGAAATTGCGGCTGTCGGAAGTCTCTCGCATCGAGATTATGCCCGCGCCGCGCTCGATGTCGGACGGGTCGAACGACACGCGCACGGGCCAGCCGTCGCCGAGCTTCGCAAAATCGGGGTGGTGGAAATAGTAGACTCCGCCCCAGTCGGCGCACTTGACGCGCACCATTCCGTGGCGGATTGCGACCTCGCGCGAGACGGGCAGCACAGCCGCCATTTCGCGGATGTCGGGCTTGCGCGGGCGCGGGTTTTCGGAATAGTATTTTTCCGCAATCTGCGCGGGAATCCAGTACGGCAGCGAATACATTCGGCGGGCGGCTTCGGCGCAGTAGAGTTCGCCGTTGATGGGCTTGTTGTTGAGAAAATCGAACGCCGCGTCGAGGCGCTGCACCTGCTCGGAGAGGCTCGGCAGCTCCCCGCGGT
>DHMA01000133.1:0-10978 GCA_002405555.1 Opitutia bacterium UBA4654 | reverse complement strand
GTCGCGGCGGCCGTCGCGGTAGGCGAGCCAGTCGGAATTCGCCTTTTCGAATTCGCCGCGGCGGCGGCCGAGGAAAATTTCGTTGACCGCCAAAATGCGCTGCAACTGGTTGAATCGCCCCTCGATGATTTTGCCTTTCGCGGTCTTTGCGTGGACGATTCGGCAAACGCCTATGTCGCGTTCGAGCGATTCGACGGCGTTCGACGCCCAAGAGCCGTGCTCGAAACGGAGCACTTTCGGCACGCCGACGGTGTTGAAAAGGTGGCTCAAAGCCCAGCGGATGTCCTCGGCCTTGTACGCGTCGGACTCGCGCAAAACGAGCGAATACGCCACAAAGCCGCCCGTCGCGATGTCGAGCCACGGCAGAAGTTGGGCGCGGAATACGCGGCAGCCGAACTTTGCGGCGCACTTGTCGGTGTCGGAGTCCCACGGCACCCAGAACATTCCGTTTAAAGTCATATCGTCCGATTCCCAGATGTCGCCGGGGCGGATTTCGCGCTCGAGGCCGTCTTCGACCCACGTCATACCGCGCGGCGTGAAAATGCCCTGCAAGGCGGCGCGTTTGGGACCGCGGTAAAGGTCTTTGTCCGACTTGCGAACCTGCATCGCGCGGGCGATTGCGGGCGGCAGCGTACGGCGTTCCGCGCCGAGCTTTTCGAGAATTGCGCGTAGCTCCTCGGAACAGCGGCGGTCGCGGGCAAAGAGCTGTGCGGCGAGGATTTTGTTGACCCGAAGCCCGCTTGTGGGGTCTGTGTTTAGCACGAGTTCGCGCAGAGCCGCCGATTCTTCGGGCGTGGGAACATACATCGGGCGGCGGCCGCAGTTTTGGTAGTTGTTTGCGAGGGCGGCAAGCCCGCCGTTTCGGAGGGCCCGCCGCCACTTGGTGATTTGGCCGGACGATATACCCACAACCGCGCAGGCTGTGTTTTGCGAGAGCTTGCGCGATACCATCAGTTCGTCAACGCGAACGACAAGCGCCGCCTTTTCTTGGTGTGTGTAGGTTTGTTTCACGTCCGTTTTTGTGTTTCGGTTTACGAGTTTTGTTTGTCCAACTGCTTTACAAGGTCGGCGAAGATGTCGCGCAGAACGGCGGCGGAATCGCGTTTGAACCCCGCAGTTTGGGCGTATTCGAAGAGCGTCTTTTTCGCGTCGGGAGCGCTGCCGAGCAGTTCCGAATTGAACCTTTCGGCGAGTCCCGCAAAGCCCGATTTGCAACGTGCAAACCACTTGTCGTAGCGTTCACTCTCGTTTTCGGGTTTGAGGTCTTCGCGTTCGGAATCTTCGCCTTCAAGCGCGGGAAGAAGGTTGTTTAAGCTGAGGCCTTTTGCGTTGATGTAGGCGACGGCGTTTTTGAACTTGACGGACCGTTTCTCGACGGGAAGCGCTTCGAGATAGTCCCAAACTTTTGCGAGCGACGTAAGATACTTGCTCACGCAGCCGATGCGCTTCGCCAACCAAACACAGGGCGCGGAAATTTCGGAATCGCGTTCGCGTTCGGCAAGGTACTCGGAGAAATAGTCGGTTTGCTGCGGAACGTCGGAATTTCCGTCCGTTCCGACCCTAAAACCTGAGGTTTTAGGGTCAAAATGGGGAACCGCAGGTTCGAATTTGCCCGCCGCCTTTTCCAAAAGTTTGCCGTATTCAAGGCACTTGATGTGGTCGGTTCTGACAAACTGGTAGATGTTGAAAACGCGCTGCTGAACCGTCATATGGCGGCGCGTCGTGATGGAGGCAATTACCGTGAGCAGTGCATCGCTTTCTTCGATGCGGCGCACGGGAATTTCCGCGTCGGGCGGCAGTTTTGCATTCGTTGCCGCATCGAGCCTGCGCATACCGTCAACGATATATTCGCCGCAAAGCACTATCGGCTCCAAAACGCCGTTTTTTGCGACATTCTCCACGAGGGCGAGGCTTTCCCAGCTTTCGTAGGGCGAGAAATCGTCGTAAACGTCGGCGGTGTTTGGCGACGGCAAAAATACCATCTGTTTTCGGATTGGGTGCGGTTGCAGTCCGCACAGTTGCGATAGTTTTATTTTTTCCATATTTTTTATCGATTGGAGGTTGAAATTTTGGCGAAAACGAGGGCGACGAATTTTGCCGCCTCTTTTGCGTCGGAGTCGCCGCTTTGGTCGGCGTAGTCGGAGAGCGCGGCAACGAGCCGCGCGTTGATTGCCCCGCGCAAAAACAAAAGCGCGGAATCCGCCCCCGTAAAATTCGACGGTTCAAGTTTGCAATCTTCAAGATTAAATGCCTTGCAGAAAAGCTCGCGGTTGAGCATAGTTGGGGGGCTCTTGCGACGTTCCCAGTTGTATATCGTAGCCCGCGAACAACCGAGTATTTCCGCGAGTTTTTTCGCGCCTGAGTCGCCGGCAAACTCGGACGAAGCGCGAAGTTCTTTCAGAAAGTTTCCGAATCCGTTCATTTTTTACCCTTTCAAGCTTTGGACTTTGGCGCGGATTTCACGCGCGCGCTTTCCCATATGTTTTCCCGAAAGTGCCCTGTGTACCGTTGCTTTTGAGTATCCATTTGCGCGGCTCCATCCGATTACGGAGTATCCGTAATTGTGTAGTTTAAAGCGTAAATCGGGGCTTGATTTGTTCGTTTTTGTTGACATATTGTTTTCCAAGAATGAGCCTGATTAGATACACACAGTTAACAAAAGTCAACATATATTTTAAAAATATTTAACACAATGGAAACAATAGCCGACAAATTGCGATATATTCGGGCGCAACGGAATCTAAACCAAGAAAAATTGGCAAACGAGCTGGGGATTACAAGGAGTTATCTGTCTTGTATCGAAAACGGAATAAAGAAAGCCTCAGCAAAAATGGAAACAAAAATAAACATAATGTACAATGAAGTGTACAAAGACGCTTCGCGTGTTATCCAAGAAACCATAGACGCAGGAACAAAAGGATATAGCGAGAAGATGACAGATTCCCAGTTGCTCGAAGAAATAACGTCATCTTACAACAGTCTACAAAATGCAGATTCCATAAGAAAATGTTGGCATCTTCACAATTTGAGCATTTTTGCGGGTGAACTCGCCCGAAGGATTGAAAAAGAAATAAGAGGGTAGCAATGGATGCTTTGGAAAAAATAATTCCCGAAAGCAGTGGATTTACACAATCGGAAAAAGACACAATCAATAGAGTATTCCACCACCGCGACGGCAAATTTTATTTCCATTTTAATTTTGAAGATTTCGGCTATGACATCACTTCGCAATCCGTTTCGGAAATAACAAATCCGACATTAAAAGCGAATTTTCTTGCAAGTATTGCAAGTCTTTTTACCGTTGGGAAACACCAAAAAAATCTTATAATTGCAGATAAAATTAACGACATAGCGTTTTTATCGCTTCGGGAATCGCATTCGGTATTGCAAATGTTCAACGCCTTAGAGCAAATAACCGACACTTACCGCAAATTAGCGCTCGAAAAAATCATACCCCAGGAAAAATACATAGACGCCTGCCTCACACAAGTAGAAGTATCGAGAAAAGACGGGTTTTATGAAGCGTATTTCCGTCAAATACAATGGAATTTTCCGCAAAGCGAAATCGAAAGCATACACAATCCCGCATACGATAAACTAATTGTATGGTTTAGGCGAAAAAAGGAGGAAGAAAAGGTTATTGCCTTGCAAGACTGCGCACTAAAAGAAGGTTGGGACATTGTTCTTTACCAAAAGGGAATTGGCGTTAGGTCGAAATCAGAAATCAATGCAAAAAGAAAACGAATTCCAATCGGGAAAGTTATGTACAATTATGATTACAATTTCGACCTTGAAGACTCCCATATCAGAAGGATTTCAACACTTCAATTAAGTTTTGCGTCCAACTCCGACGCATCACACAATATTGACGATATACCGACCGAAACCGAAGAGGAGCGCAAGCAGAACGGACTGCCGATTGGTTGTTGGGTATTCGTTATCATATTGTGTCTGATTCCCGCCGCCGTAAAATTTCTGTAAAACTTCCCGCGTTTTAATCTTCCGATTTTTGCCGTAATTGCCGTGCGGATTCGCGCGGCGTTTTTTGTTTTTATATACTGGCTTTCAAAAATGCGCGGGGCAAGGTGTCGCGCGCGCAAAAAAAATCCCGAAAGCAAAAATGGATGTCGTAGAAGTCTCCCCGAGCGCGTTGCAGATTGGCGTTTTCGTCCTCTGCGCAAGCATAATTATCCAGATTGTCGGCGGTGTATTCTACATCGTAAACGCCTGCCGACGCAAGCCGTCCATCGACGAAACACTCCGCCGCGACTACGTTCGCCGCACCGAGTTCGAAAAGCTCGCCTCCGACTGCCGCGACGACTTCAAGCGCATCGACTCCGACATAAAATCGCAACGCGCCTACACCGCAAAATCCAATCAGGCGATTTTCGACGAGCTCCGCCGCCTTTCCGACGGCGTCAACCGCGAGCTGCAAGACCTCAACAAGGCAATCGGGCGAATCGAGGGCAAGATAGACGCCCCGCAAAAACAGGCTTTGAAATGAACCCCGAACAGGCAAAAGAAAACCAGCAGTGCAGAACCGACGTGCTCGAATACCTTGCGGCGCGTCCGCGCGTGGCGCAGTCGGTCGAGACAATAACTTGCAAGCTTTCGCGGGAGAACCCCGAATATTCGCAGGCGGACGTTTCCGATGCGCTCGAATTTCTTGTCGGGCTTTCGTATGTCAGGCGCGACACCGACGCGCTCGGCGGAATTTCCTACTACCAAATCGCCCCGCAGGGCACTCTTTATATAGAGCGCAAGTTCGGGCTGTGAATCGAAACGCAAAAAAACAAAAGGAATGAAAATGAAAAAATGGCTTACAATCGGGCTTCTTTCGCTCGGCATTCTCACGACGATAGGCAGCTGCACGATGGCGTACGTCAACGGCACCGCCACAGACAAAACCGCGACCGACGCGACCGCAAAGGTAATCGAAAACGCAAGGCAGATTAGGGAAACCTACAACGCTCCCGACGGCTCTTCCGACACCGACCCGCACACGCGCGGCGCGGACGACGGCGCGGAGGAATCGGACGCCTAACGCTATGCAAATTGCGGCGTTTGCGGAGGCTTTCGGACGGGCGGCGGAAGCCGCCGCGTGGTACTTCAAATACAAGATTTTCAGCGCAACGCCCGAGCGCCGCCGCAAGCTGCAAACCGACTGCGAAAAACTCGAAGATGAAATCAGGTCGTACCGCACGAAAATCAAAAATACCGACAGCGTTGTTGTTGCCGATTTTTACAACGACGTTTGCGACGGGCTGCGCGTGCGCCTTGCACGACGCCGCCGCGAACTCGAATATCTATCAAAGCTCGGTCTTGCGCATTGCGGCAAAGACCGAAATTCCGACGCTTGACGGCTCGGTCTACACCGCCCAGCGCGACGAAACTTGGTACTCCGCCGCAGAATACGAGCGGCTGGAAAAACTCTACTTCGACGAACTTTCCCGCGAAAAATAGCAAATGGCGAACTTCGGAAAAATCTCGCGCCTGCCCGCCGAACTGCGGAACGAAATCTGCGTCCGGCTCCACAACGGCGAAACATCGGCGACGATTCTGCCGTGGCTGAACGCGCGACCCGAAGCCGTCAGGCTCGTATCCGAGCAGTTCGACGGCTCGCCGATTACCCCGCAGAATTTGTCGGAGTGGAAGGGTGGCGAATACGCAAAGTGGCTTTCGCGCCGAGAGAAAATCCAGAACCTCAAAGAGCTTTCGATGTGGGCGGCGGACGTTTCGCGCAGGGGCGTGAATTTGGCGGGCGGCAGCGCCGCGATAATCGCGGGCAAAATCCTCGAAATCGCCGACGACTTGCAGATTTCGGTGGACGAGCCCGAAAAGCTCGCCGCGCTTACCCGCGCCGTCGCGCAGCTGCAAAACGGCGAGCTTGCCGCGCAGAAACTGCGCAACGAAAACGTGCGCCTCAAACACGCCGCCGAAAAGCTCGAACTCGAACGCCAGAAGTTCCGCCGCGATACGGTAGAGCTTTTCATCAAGTGGGTTGCCGACGAACAGGCAAAGCAAATCGCGCTCTCCTCCGAAGACAAAAACGTCAAGATGGAAAAACTGCTCGAACTGATGTACGGAGATGCCGCAAGATAGACAGCCGCTTTTCAATTTCCGCCCGTATCAGGAGGAGGTCGTGCGCTCGAAGCTGCGCCAGCTTTTTATGCTTTGGCGCAGGCAGACGGGGAAGTCGTACACGCTCGCGCACTGCGCCCTGATGCGTATGATGCGCCACAAGAACAGGCTCATCACGATGGTTTCGGCAAGCGTAAACATCGGCGGCGAACTGCTTTTGAAAGAGGCGCAAATCTGGGCGGAGGCTCTCCGAAAATACCGCGAGCTTTGCGACGCGCAAAACCTCAAACTTTCGACGACCGCCGACGACGACGGCGGCGAGCTGCTCGACATCGACGCAATCGCCGACATTTTCGAGCACAACAAGCTCGAAGCGAAAATCTACCACTCGCGCGGGGTGGTTTCGCGAACGCGCGTGATTGCGCCCAACCCGAATACGGCCGTCGGCTGGACGGGCGACATTTTTATGGACGAAATCGGGCGCATCGAAAACTTCCGCGACGTGTACGAGGCCGTGCTTCCGATAATGGACTCGCACCCCGAATTCGACCTGCGAATGGCGACCACTCCGCCGCCCGACGAAAAGCACCCGACCTACGAAATGTTTCTGCCTCCCGAAAGGCTTTGGGAGGTAAACCCGCGCGGCAACTGGTATGTCGCCCCGTGCGGTATGGACGCGCACCGCGTGGACGCGCGGGACGGCGAGGCGGCGGGCGTGCATTATTTCCACCCGCGCACGCGCGAGATAATTTCCGCCGAAACAGCCCGCGAGCTTGCGTTCGACAAAACCGCGTGGGACCGCAACCACGGCGTGAAGTTCATCGCGGGAGGCACCGCCGCCGTGCTCCTTGCCGACGTTCGGCGGGCGCAGAATCTGGGCGACGGCGAATGCGCCGAACGCGCCGTTTTCGAGGAGGTCGTTTTATGATTCGCGTTTCGCAACTTTTGCCCGAAAACTGGGCGGACTTTTTCGACCCGCAGTGCCGCAGAATCGGCGCGGGCTACGACGTTGCGACGACCGTCGGCGGCAAGAGCAACCCCGCAAGCATAACGATTTTGCAGGAGTGCGGCGGNNATTCTTCCATTCTCTTCAGCATGGAAGAACCCGCCGTGACCAGCTTCGCTTCCCCATACGCATCGCTTTCCACATAGGCACAGACCAGCGGATCGTAAAGCTTTACATCTTCTTCCGACACAGCCACGCTCAGCAGCAGCTCGTCCCCGACTTGCGGCTTGCGCTGCTTTTCCGCACGCGCGACCCCGAGGTCGTCTTCCGAATCTTTCTCGAAATTTCGCGCGGGCTCGCCGCCAAAAACCTCAAAATCGGCAAGCTCTGCATAGATGCCACAAGCGAGCGGTTCTTTGCCACGATTTTAAAGCGCAGACTCCGCGCAATCGGCATTGCAAGCCAGCTTGTCGTGTCGAGCGAAAGCGCGGTCTTCCACGGCGAAAAGATGAACTACAAATGTTATCTGGGCAACCTGCTTTGCAACGACTTCGAGGACGGGCGCATTGCGCTTCCCGCCGCGCCGTGGGTGCGCGACAATATAAGGCAGGTCTACCGCGCAAAGGGCACGTTCGCCGCCGACGTTGACGCGTCGGGCAACCACGCCGACTTTTTCGACTCGCTCAAACTCGCGCGGTTCGCGCTCTCGTCGGGAGACTCGCGGGCGCACGTTGACGACGTCAGAATCGGCGGCGGACAAGTTCCGTCCCCGTCGAAAAATCCGCTTTTAAACCGCAAAAAAAGGGCACGGCTGTATGTATAAAAGGCAAAGTTTGATTGAACGCGTAAGGGCGTTTCTGCAAGACAAAATTCCGCTGTGGCGCGGCGTTCCGCTGCGCACGCCTCCGCACGCGGAGGGCAACTTCATCGCAAGCAACATCGACGCCGACAGGCTGCACCGCATTCTCGCGCTCGCGCAGCAGGGCGACTGTTCCGACCTCTTCGACCTCTACCGCGACATCATCTCCGCCGATGCGCACATTCAGAGCGAATTTTTCGTCCGCAAAATCCGGCTGCTGGGCGAACAGATTTCCGTGCTGCCGTTCGACGAGAAAAACCCCGAAGACGTACGCGCCGCCGACGCCGCCCGCGATATGCTCGAATCCATTCCCGACCGCACATCCGTGCTCGCGTTTCTGATGGACAGCTGCCTCTATCCCGTTTCCGTCGTCGAAAAGGTTTTCCGCCCGTCGCGCCGCGCGGGGCTTGCGTACGAACTCGACAGGCTCGTGCCCGTACCGCACAGGCTGCTCGACTTTTCCGACGGCGGCGTGCGCATTTTCGAGTGCGAAGCCGACGGCCGCAAATCGACCGTTTCGCACGATGCCGACCGCGCCTCCTACATAATCCACCGCAACCACATCCTCTCGACGCCCGACTATTGGGGCGGCCCGATGCGTGCGATTCTCTTCTGGTGGCTCATCTCGGCGATGGATGCGACGTGGTGGTCGCAGTGGCTCGAACGCTACGGGCTGCCGTTTTTGGTCGGCAAGTACGAAACCAACGACGACGACAGCCGCTACGTCTTGCAGCAGGCTTTCGCCACCGCCGCGCGAATCGGCGGAATCGTCGCGACGAAGGAAACCGAAATAGAATTCGTCAACGCGCTTTCGTCGCAGAACGGCGAGGCGTTCGAAAAACTTTTGCAGACCTGCCACAGGGAGGAGTCGAAGCTGATTCTGGGGCAGACGCTCTCCTCGGAGGCACAGGCCACGGGACTTGGCAGCGGCGTCGCCGACAGCCACGAAGCCGTCCGCGGCGACATCGCGCTTTTCGATATGATGTGCGTGGGCGGCACTCTCAAAGAGCAGCTTGTGCGCCCGTTCCTCCGCTACAACGGCTTTGCGGGGCGCGTGCCGAACATCGTTGTGGGCGGCGAGTCCGAAACCGACCTAAAAGGCGTTGCCGACGTGCTTTCCGCGCTCGGGCAAAGCGGCTTGCAGGTCGGCGACGACGGGCTTGCGACGCTCTCAAAACGCTGCGGCTTTCCAATCGAGCGCGGCTCGCTGCCGCCGCAACTCTTTTCGGCAAAACCTCCCGCGCCCTCCGTCGGCGCCGCCGACGCGTGCGACCGCATAGCCGAAACCGCGTCCGCCGAACTTGCGCGGAGCTTCGGCGCAAGCGGCGCGGCGGTTCTGCGTATGCTCGAACTTTCCGAATCGCCCGCCGACTTCGAAGCCGCCGTCGAAAAGTTCTGCGCAAAGTGGCCCGCAGACGAAACCACAGCCGCAATTCAGGACGCAATCACCGCCAACATCGCAAACGGTGTCTCCGAAAAATGACCCCGCTGCCGAAAGTCCTCGACCTTTTCTCGGGCATCGGCGGCTTTTCCCTCGCGGCGGAAAACGCGGGTTTCGATGTTGCGGCGCACTGCGAAATAGAGCCGTTCCCGCAGGCCGTGCTCGCGCACCGATTCCCGAACGTTCCGATTTTCGAGGACGTTTGCGACATCGACGAAAATTCATTTTATGCAAAAACAGGTCTTTTCAAAATCGGCGTCGTCTGCGGCGGAAGCCCCTGTCAGGGTTTCTCCGTGGCCGGATTTCAACGCGGTTTCGGCGACAATCGAAGCCGTCTGTTCTCGGAGCAACTGCGGGTTGCTCGCGCTCTCGGCGCGGAGTGGTTCGTCTGGGAAAACGTGCCCGGTGCGCTCTCGTCAAACGGCGGCGCGGACTTCGCGCGTGTCCTCTCCGAACTCACGGGCTGGGACATCGAACCCCGAAAATGGGGCGGCGCGGGATATTTCCGAAACCGAACCGACTCCGACTTCTCCGTGTGTTATAGGGTTCTCGATACGCGGTTTTTCCGAATCCCCCAACGGCGGCGCAGAATCTACCTTGTCGGCCGTCTTGGAAAGCTCTGTCCCCCCGAAGTATTATTTGAGTCCGACGGCGTGCGCGGGAATTTTGCGTCGTGCGGCAAACAGAAAGAAAACCCTTCCGCCTTTGCTGAAAGCGGCTTTGGAAAACGTCCTAAAAACGCCATAGAGCCGACACCCGCGAAGTCGGCGGGCGCGGGCGGCGGAAGCGAAACGCTCGTTTTGACCGAAAGTTCATCGGCGGCAAAGTCGGAATCGCCGACACTCACCGCGTCGATGTCCAAAATCTACAACAAGCAAACGCCGATTCTTTTTGAAAACCACGCGCAGGATTCGCGCGTGTCCGAAAAAGAGTACTCGCCGACGCTCTCCTCAAAACTCGGAACCGGCGGCGGAAACAGCCCGCTTCTGGTTTTCGGGCACAAGGACAACGGGCGCGATGTCTGCGCCGATGTCGCCCCGACGCTCCGCGCGATGGGCGGCGGGAAATCGAACGGCGCGGGCGGCGGAAACGTCGCCGTGTGCATCGCCGAAAACACCATCAACAGGTGCGACGAAAACGGCGGGAACGGAGTCGGCGCAAAGGAGGGCGTGTCGTACACCCTCAACGCCACGGGCGTTCACGGCGTCTCCGACGGACTGCGCGTGCGCCGACTCACGCCGCGCGAATGCGAACGCCTGCAAGGCTTTCCCGACGACTGGACGCGCATTCCGTATCGCGGCAAGCCGGCCGAAGCCTGTCCCGATTCGCCGCGCTATAAAGCCTGCGGCAACGCCATAACGGTAGACGTGGGAACGTGGGTAATGCAACGCCTCGCGGATTTTATCCGCAGGGAATCCTCCGAATTATGAAGCCCAACCCCGCGGGTTTTTTTGTGAAAAAATTTTTTCACTTTTTTTAGATTCCTAAAACGGCAAACAGCGAAAAAATTAAACATTCCGACCTGCCGCAAAAAATTTTTCGACAAAATCCAACCGTCCAACCCCCGCGCGACATTTTTTTGCGCCCCGAAAAACCCATTTTCAACAATAATATAACCCTTTTGAAAACCGTTTCCAACAATATCGACCGC
>DHMA01000222.1 GCA_002405555.1 Opitutia bacterium UBA4654 | reverse complement strand
TGGGCGTCGTCGCCGACCGCGCTTATGTTTCCGCGCGACGCAAGCAGGTCGAGAATGTCGGACTGCAACTTGTTTGTGTCCTGAAATTCGTCTACGAGAATATTCCCGAACCTCTCGGAATATTTTTTCAGAATGTCGGGATTTTCGGAAAGCAGTTTGAGCCAGAGTTCGAGGAGGTCGTCGAAGTCGCAGTTGTTTGCGGCGCGTTTTTCCGCCTCGTAGGCGCGGGCGATTTCGGCGATTTGCGACGCGGGCGTTTCAATCCAGTCGAACCTGTACGCCATGGCGGTCTGGATTGTCGAGCGCGTGTTGCGCGCGTAGCTTATGATTTCGCGCAGAAGCTTGGAGCGCGGGTTGTCCTTGTTCGAAAAGAAATGCGGGTACGACTCCTCGACCGCCTTTTTTATCAGCTTGTCGGAATCCTCGGTGTCCAAAATTCCGAAGTTGGGTTCGAGTCCGAGCGCGCCGCCTTCGATGCGCAAAAACCTGTTGCCTATCGAGTGGAACGTGCCGCCCCAGAACGAACGCGCGGGGTAGCCCGTCAGCGACTCTATCCGCGCGAGCATCTGGTTTGCCGCCTTGTTCGTGAACGTGAGCAGAAGAATGTCGCGCGGGCGGAAGCCGCATTCCGAAATGAGCCACGCCACGCGGTACGTTAGCGTGCGCGTCTTTCCCGACCCCGCCCCTGCGAGCACGAGCGCGGGACGGTCGGGCGGCGACGTCACGGCGGCGTACTGGTCGGAATTGAGTTCGGCGTTGAAGTCGATTTTTTCCACGTTTGTTTTCCGAAAAAAAATTTCGCGCCGAGCGCAAGACCTGCGGCGGCGCGGCTGAAAATCGGGGCTTCCCGAAGATTAAAGTTTTGCCAAATAGCGGAGCGCGGCGAAGTATCCCTCGCGCCCCAATCCGCAGATTTGGGCTTCGCAGACGGGCGCGGTAAGCGATGTGTGCCTAAACTCCTCGCGCTTGTGGACGTTCGAAATGTGCACCTCCACAAACTTCATGCCCGACCCCGCTATGCTGTCGCGAAGCGCGACGCTCGTATGCGTGAACGCCGCGGGGTTGATGATTGCAAGCTTTACGCCCGCGTCGGCAAGCTCCGCGATTTTGTCGATAATCGCGCCCTCGTGGTTCGACTGGAACGGGATTATTTCCACGCCGAGCTTTTCGGCCTCGGCGGCGAGCGATTCAGTCAGGTCCGCCAAAGTTTCGCTGCCGTAGATTTGCGGCTCGCGCTTGCCGAGCCTGTCCAAGTTTGCGCCGTTGATTACCGCTATTTTTTTCATGCCGGCATTTTGACGGTTTCGCGTCCGAAAAACAAGGTGAAAATTACAGCGGGTTCTGCATTTCGATAAAACTGCATTTCAGCCCGAACCTTTCCGCCACAAGCTCGCCGAGAGCTGCGACGCCGAAGCGTTCGGTTGCGTAGTGTCCGCAGGGGTAGAGGTTGAGGCGCATTTCCTGAGCCATTGTGAAATGCCGCTGGCGAAGCTCGCCGCAAACGAGGGTGTCGATTCCGATTTCGCGCAGATGCGGAACGGCGTCGCCGCAACTGCCAGAGCAAATCGCGATTCTTTCTGGGTTCGCCGAGCCGAACGCTATTTCCTTGTATGTGTTCGGAAAAAGCCCCGCGAGCTTCGAGGCAAGCTCGGCGCGGCCGCCCTTCGGGGCTTCCGCAACCACGCCGATTTTCGCGCCCTCGCATTCGAAGCACCTGTCGACAACCTTCAAGCCAAGAGCGCGGGCAATCAGCACGTTGTTGCCTACGGTGTCGTGCGCGTCGAGCGGCAGGTGGACGGAGTATACTGCGATGTCGCCGTCGATAAGCGTTTTGACTTTCTCGTAGACGCCGCCCACGACCGGTTCGGGCGGATTCCAGAACAGCCCGTGGTGGACAATCAGCAGGTTCGCGCCGAGGTGCGAGGCTATGCCGATTTCCGCGCCGCCCGCGTCAACGGCGGAAGCGACGCGCGTTATGTTGCCGCTGTTTTCGAATTGAAGCCCGTTGTGCGCGGGGGGAAAATCGCGCATTTTTGAAACGCCGCAGAATTCGTCGAGAAATTCCACGACTTCCGAAAGTTTTACGTTTTTAACCATTGCATTCCCTTTCTTTTTGCGCAAATACGCGCCCGAAATTGTTGAAACCCCTTGCGGCAAAACGCCCCGTCCGCCGCCCGCGGGCAAGATTCCGCCAAGCTTTGCCGACCGGGCGACGATTAGAAAAACCTGCGCCCGACCCAACCCGACGCCGAACGTCAGAAGCGGCGCAAAAGTTTTTACGACACCCGCGCGGGCAACCGCAAGTAAAATATTAAAACGGACGTCCGCGCTATCCGATTTTATCCAGAGCGGATTCGCGCTCGAAGAGCGTCGGGTGCGAGTAGTAGAACGCGCTGTACGCGGGGTGCGGAGTCAGGTTGCCGAGGTTCTTTTTGTGGAGTTTGCGCAGCGCCGACTTCAAATTCTCCGCGCCGCAAAGCTTTGCCGAAAACGCGTCCGCCTCGTACTCGTTCGCGCGCGAAAACGCGTTAAGCAGCGGCGTAAGCCAGAACGTGAACAGCCCCGCGAACATCGAGAACATCAGCAATACAGGCCCGAAGCCCGTCGCCTCGCAGAACCCGAAGCCGAGGTAGAACCACTCGCTCTCGGAAAGCCAGCCCATGACAAAAAACGTCGCGAACGTCATCGCAAAATTCATCGCCATCATTTTCAGAATGTGCCCGCGCTTGTAGTGCCCTATTTCGTGCGCCAAGACCGCCTCGATTTCGGGGACGGTGAGCTGCTCCACGAGCGTGTCGAAAAGCACTATTCTGCGGAAGCGTCCGAAGCCCGTGAAAAACGCGTTCGAATGCGAGCTGCGTTTGCTGCCGTCCATGACCTGAATCGCGCTCGTGTGGAAGCCGCCGCGGTCGGCGACGCCGAGCAGCGCGGTTTTCAGTTCGCCGTCGGGCAGGTCTTCGAGCTTGTTGAAAAGCGGCATCACGAAGCGCGGGTAGACCACAATCATCACAACCTGAAACGCCGCCACCGCGAAGAAGCCCCAAAGCCACCAAGTGCTTTTGAATGTCTCCGAAAACCACAGAATCAGCGTAAGAATCGGCGCGCCGAGGACAAGCCCCACGAGCAGGCTTTTGATTTTGTCGGCAATCCAAAGCCGCAGGGTGCTCTTGTTGAAACCGTACTCCTGCTCTATGACAAACTGCGAGTACAGCTCGAACGGAATGTCGGGAATCGACAGCACGACCGACATCAGAATCAGCGTGATTGCCTGCCCCCAGACGCTCGCGCCGAACGCGTCGATGCCGATGTCGAAGAGCGTCGGGATAATCCACAGCGCGAGCAACAGGGCGAGGAAAATCGAGTTGCAGGTGTTTTCGAAAATTCCGAAGCGCGTTTTGTCTATCGTGTACGCCGCCGCCTTTTTGTAGGTGTCGGAGTCCATGAACGACGCGAACGCCTGCGGCACCGCGCCCGCGTGTTCGCGGACGCTGCGCATGTTCAGAATGTCGAGCCGCACCACCGCGGCGTATTTCACCGCAAGCAGCGCAAGCAACACGATTACGGGAATTGTCATGCCCTACTTTATCAGTTTTTTGAGGATTTCCAAAACCATCGCGGGGTTCGCCTTGCCCTTCGACGCCTTCATGACGGGCCCGACAAGCGCGTTTATCGCCTTTTCGTTGCCCGCCTTGAACTGGTCGATTGCCTTTTGATTGCCCGCCATGGCGTCGAGGCAGAATTTTTCAAGCTCGTCGGAATTGCTGTTCTGTTTGAGTCCGCGCTTTTCGACGATTGCGTCGGCGGATTCGCCCGAAGCGCACATTTCCACGAACACTTCCTTTGCCATCTGTTTGGAGATTACGCCGCTGTCCACAACCTTGACAAGCGACGCCAGATTTTCGGGCGAAAGCTTGCACTTCGCCAATTTTTCGGCGGTCGAAACGTGGACGACCGCGGCTTCGGGTTCGCCGAATTCGTCGGACTGTTTTGCCGATTCCTCGCTTGCGGAAAGCTCGCGGAGAAGGTCGTTGACGAGCATGTTGGCGATTGCCTTCGGATTTTTCGGGTAGGCGGCGACCGCCTTTTCGAAATAGCCGCAGAGCGCGGGGTCGGGGCACATGACGGAGGTCGCCGAATACGGGAGGGCGAAGTCTTTCATATACCTGCGCTGGCGGTCGAAGGGGCGTTCGGGCAGTTTTGCGCGGATTGAGTCGAGCAGTTCCGCCGAAATTTTGCACGGCATGAGGTCGGGGTCGGGAAAGTAGCGGTAGTCGTGCGCGTCCTCCTTCGAGCGCATGGACTGCGTGATTCCGAGCTGCGCGTCGTAGCGGCGCGTTTCCTGCACAATCGGAATGCCCTTTGTTATGCAGTCTATTTGGCGGCGGATTTCGTAGTCTATGCAGTTGCGGACGTGCGACGTCGAGTTGATGTTTTTCATCTCTACTTTCACCCCGAATTTTTCGCTTCCGACGGGGCGAATCGACACGTTGACGTCGCAGCGCATCTGCCCCTTTTCCATGTCGCAGTCTGAAATTCCCGCGGCGGAAATCGTGTTGCGCAGCGACGTAAGGTACGCGAAAACTTCGTCCGACGAGTGCATGTCGGGCTCGGAAACGATTTCAATGAGCGGCGTGCCCGCGCGGTTGTAGTCTACAAGCGAGTCGTGCGCGAAGTGCGTGAGTTTGCCGACGTCCTCCTCCAAGTGGATTCGCGTGAGTTTTACGAGCCTGTGCTCGCCCATTTCCGCGCGGTTCGCCGCGGGAAGCTCTATCTCGACGTTGCCGCCGAGGCACAGGGGCTGGTCGTACTGCGAAAGCTGGTAGTTTTTGGGGCTGTCGGGGTAGAAATAATTTTTTCTATCCCACTTTGTGATTTCGGGAATTTCGCAGCCGAGCATAAGCCCAAGCTCTATCGTCTTGCGGATTGCCTCGAAATTGAGCACCGGCAGCACCCCGGGGAGCGCCCACACGACTGCGTCGGTAAGCGTGTTCGGCGGCTCGGCGAACCTGTGCGCCACCGACGTGAACATCTTGCTGCGCGTCTTGATTTGGACGTGCGTTTCCAGACCGATTACTGCTTCGTATTGAACTTCGGACATTGTCTTTTAAAGTTGCGGATTGCGTTTGTTCCAGTCGCACGCCGATTCGTATGCGTAGGAGTAGGAGAGGAGGTTCGATTCGTCGAATGCCCTGCCTATCATTTGCAGACCAACGGGCATGCCGTCCGACGCGAAGCCGCACGGCACCGAAATTCCGGGGAGACCGGCAAGGTTGACGTTGATTGTGAAAATGTCGCTCAGGTACATCGAGAGCGGGTCGGACGCCTTTTCGCCCACCTTGAACGCGGTGGTCGGCGACGTCGGCGCGAGTATCGCGTCTACGCTCTCGAACGCATGCTCGAAGTCGTTTCTGATGAGCGTGCGGACTTTCTGCGCGCGCAGGTAGTAGGCGTCGTAGTAGCCCGAGCTGAGAACGTAGCTGCCGAGAATGATTCTGCGTTTGACCTCCTCGCCGAAGCCCTCCGCGCGGCTCTTGAAATAGACGTCTACGACGTCCTTTGCCTTGTCGCTCCTGTGGGTGTAGCGTATGCCGTCGTAGCGGGCGAGGTTCGACGAAGCCTCGGCGGTCGCTATTATGTAATAGACGGGGATAGCCAAGTCGGTATGCGGAAGCGAAACTTCCACGATTTCCGCGCCGAGTTCGCCGCACTTCTTAACCGCGGCCTCCACTATCGAGCGCACCTCGGCGTCGATTCCCTCCGCCGAAAAATACTCTTTCGGGACGCCGAGCTTTTTGCCTTTCAGAGACTCCGCCGAAAGCTTTGCGGGGTAGTCTTCGACATCGACTTTCACGCTCGTCGAGTCGAGCCTGTCGTAGCCCGCGATGTATTTGAGCACCGTCGCCGCGTCTTTTACCGACCGCGCGAACGGCCCTATCTGGTCGAGCGACGACGCGAACGCCGCAAGCCCGAACCTGCTCACAAGCCCGTATGTGGGCTTCATTCCCACGACGCCGCAAAGCGACGCGGGCTGGCGTATCGAGCCGCCCGTGTCGGAACCCAGCGAAACCGCGCATTCGCCCGCCGACACCGCCGCCGCCGAGCCGCCGCTGCTCCCGCCCGGGATTCTCGTCAAATCCCACGGGTTGCGCGTCTTCTGCAACGCGCTGTTTTCGCACGACGAACCCATCGCGAATTCGTCCATGTTCAGGCGTCCCCAGAAAAGCGCGCCCGCGTCTTCGAGCTTTTTCATCGCCGTGCCCGTGTAGGGGCTAACGTAGTTTTCGAGCATCTTGCTCGCGCAGGTGAGCTTCTGCCCGCGCACCGCAAGCAGGTCTTTAAGCCCCACGGGTATGCCGTCAAGCTCCGAAAGCTTTGCGCCCTTTGCGCGGCGTTCGTCCGCTTTCGCCGCGTTCGCCAAAAGTTCGTCCTCGTTCGACGAAATGAACGCCCCGACCTTCCCGTCTACCGCGTTCTTTCTGTCGATAAACGCCTGCGCAAGCTCCACCGCCGAGATTTCGCGGCTGTCGAGCATTGCGTCAAGCTCTCCGATGTTTTTATAGAAAATTTCGCCCATGCTAAATGCCTCCCGATTCTACGCGTCGTCCACAACTTTGGGAACTACTATCTGGTTGTCGCGCTTGGCGGGAGCGTTCATGAGCGCGTCCTCCACGT
>DHMA01000157.1:1693-9592 GCA_002405555.1 Opitutia bacterium UBA4654 | reverse complement strand
CCATTTTCGCAAAGCATATATGTGTCGTCCGCGTAGAGCAGCTCGTATTTGAGCGTTTGCGCCTTGCCGAATTTGCCCTTGTAATCGTCAAAGGGTGTAAGGGTAATCGAGATGTCCGCCGAAACGGGCGAGGTTCTTTTGCAGGTGTATCTCACCTCTTTCTTCACCTTTCCGACTTTCGCCGCCATGCGCATGTTCGACTTGTCCGTAAAGATTGCGTTGGTGAACGCGCCGTCGATGTAGCCGACGAATCCGTAGCCTTCGAGCGAAACGGGCACGGGCGAATTCATAAGCTCCGCCGCGACCGTCTTGGACGCTTCCGAAGTCTGCGTTCCGAACTTGTTCGAGACTTCGCATTTGAAGACCATGCTTGCCTCCTGCTTGTATTTGCCCTTTGCGACTTTGTATGTAGCCGCCTTTGCCCCGCGGATTTCCGCAAAGCTTGCGCCGCCGTCGGAGGACTCGTACCACTGGTACTTGATTGCCTTGCCGCTTGCGACCGCTTTAAGCTCGAAAGGATAGTCTATGAAGACCGTCTCCGTTTCGTCGCCGAGTTGCGTAATCAGGATTTCGTCGATTTTCGCGGGTTCGTTTGCGGTAATCAAGACCGCCGAGCTTGCGGCTTCGGGATAGATATAATCTCCGCTTTCGGTGCGGCTTACCGCCTTGCAGCGGAACTTGGCTTTCTTGGCTTCGTCGAGCGTGATTTTAAGGCTGCCGCTTTTGCCGCGTTGAACCACCGACCAAGTCTTGCCGTTGTCGTCGCTCATTTCCCAAATGTAGATTACGTTTACGCCCGTAGCCGCGCAGTTAAGCTCGAACTCGTTGCCCGCAATAACCGTAGCCGCCTTGGGCTGCGCGGTTATCTTAGCCGATGGGTAGACCGTGAGCTTTGCTACGTTCGAAACAATCGGCTTTTCGGACGCCGCGTTGGAGACAATGCAGCGGTAGAGAGCGCCGTTAAGCTTTGTCGTGGGATTTTTTACAACCAAAGTGCTGGAACCTCCCGATGTGCTTGCCGTGCCCGCGCTTTTCCAGTTGCTTTCGACTGCGTCGCTTTTGCCTGCGTCGCAACGCTGCCACTGGAATTTGGGGTTTTCGCCCGAATCGGCTGAAAGGATAATGGAGAATGTTCCGGAGCTGTTTTTGTCGCCGCTAAATGCGTCTGCGGGTTGCTTCTCGATTTTCGCCGCAACCGCCCGCTTAATCGTGATTGGCTTTGATTCCACCGTGCCCGCGGCGTTGGAGACTTCAACCATGTACTGTTTGTTGAAGTCGGTAATTCTGGGCGTGGTGTAGTTTGCGGCTTTTGCGTTTTTGATGGGAGTTTTTTTGCCGCCCGCAACTTCGTACCACTGGTATTTAAAGGGGGCTTTGCCGCTCGCCCTTGCGGTGAGCTTTACCTTGCAGTCGGCGTCTTTGTATTTTTTGTTCGCGCCGTCGAAGACGTAGCGCGTGGTAAGCCCGACATCGACCGTCGTGCGCGGGTAGACCGAAACCGTGTAAACGCCAGTCGTCGCCTTTTTGTTGTCCGCGCCCATGAGTTCGAACTTGAATTTCATGGTCTCTTTTAAGCCGCTGACCGCAAGCTTTGAGTAGACTGCGTGTTCACCCTTGTAGTGCCCGTCCGGTATCATGCCGACATTCGCAGTAAAACTTACCCTTGCTTTGAGGTCTTTTACATCGATATAGGGCGTCCAATTTTTGCCGTCCGTTGACACATACCACCAATAACAATCGCCAAAACCGTCATACGGCATGCATTTTGCGTCGGCTTCAAGCGTTATTGTGTCTCCCTCGAAAACCGCGAGGTTTGTCGCGCCTTTGGGCGAAATGATTTTCGCGCTGGTTGTGCCGGCGGCAATCGCTCCCGCCGCAAAGATTTGCGCGGCTGCGAGCAGGAGTATTGTTGTCAGTTTTTTCATGGAATTCCCTGGTTGTTCGTTTTTATTAGTTGTTCCAAATTTAGCCCTACTAAATTCGCCCCCGATTTGTCAACAATAATCGGACTTCAATTTTCGGCTTCGCGGCAAACGGGGCGCGGGAGGCGCGACGCTTGCCGCTGGGCGCAAGGGCGGCTTGGGGGCGTTTGCGTTGCGGCGCGGCGGCGAACGAACAGCGGCGCGGGCGTCGAGAGCGGAGGAAATAGGCGAGGGCGGTGGCGGCGTTTGCGGCGCGGGCGCGGTGGCGGAAGACGGTGCGGACGGGAGCGTGGCGGCGGCGGGCGGCGTTTTGCGAAATTTGCGGCGCGGGGAGGGCGGGTTTGCTCAAAATTTGTTTGACCTCGGGCGCGGGAACTGTTTAATCGACTTCATGAAATCTATGAAACGTTTGTTTATCGCTTTATTCGCGGCGGCTTTGCTGCCGACTTCCCTCTTCGCAAAAGCAGACCCCGTGAGCGTCTCGAAAATCGAGTTCAAAAGACTGCAACCCTCCGACATCTTGGCGTCGCCCGGTCAGTGGACGCGAATCATGGTCGAAATTGCGGGCAACGAAAACCCCGACGACAAGTCGAACAACGAGCAGTGGGTGCGCGATGTAGAAGTTGCGCTGACTCTCGTATACCTCGACGAAAAGGCTAAAAAGTCGGAGCGCAACAGACCCGAAAACATGATTGTGCTCAAAAACAAGGCAAAGCTCTTTGCGGTAAAGTGCAACCAGAAAGTCCCCGTAGTATTCTATATACCGCCGGAAGCGTTCCCCATTTACAGGCTCTCCAAAGATCCCTTTGCGTACAGCATAGAGCTTAGCGTGGGCGGCACGCCCGTAGCGCTCTCTCGCGAAAATATGAAGACTTTGCTTTCCAAGAACATAGCGCGTTCGACGGACGTAAAGAAAGTCTACGACAGCTACCAGAAGCTTGTGCAGTCGGCTTCCGCCGCCAACGAAAACGTGCTCATGACCCTGCGCGACATTCCCCTGAACGTCCAACGCTACGAGTACAACAAGACAAACGGCGTAATCCCGACCTATTTGCCGACCAAATAGCCACTTGCAATCCGTCGGGCGCGCGGAAGCTCCCGACGGACGCGTTTTTTCGCATTTTGCGGAAAAAATTGCTTTACTATAACGGGGCGGTTTTGATAGTTTCTACAAATACCCCGCAAACAATTTTGCTCCTATCCCAATTTAAAAAAGAGAAATGGCTCAAAAAAATAAGCTCATAATAAACTGTCAGGCCACGCATGTCACCGCGGCGAAGTTCTCGGCGCAGAACGGCAGGCTGGTGCTTGAAGATTTCAAAATGCAGGAGCTTTCCTACGACTATTCCGTTCAGGAAGACTGGTTGGAAGCTCTGCGTTCGGCGTTAAAATCGATGAACGTTTCGGGCAGGGCGACGGTTATCGCCCCCTCGATGCTCCTGCTTACAAAGACAATCAAAATTCCCCATGTGGACGCCGCCCGCCAAAAGGAGGTCGTTTCGTTCGAGGCGGAAAAGAACATTCCGTACCCCATCAACGAAGTCTCGTGGGACTATCAGGTGATTGCCGACGACGGCATCGAAACCGAAATTTTCCTCGCCTCCATGAAGTCGAGCGCGGCGGACGAATTCTGCGCGGCGCTGGCGTCGGTGGGAATCGTAGCCGACACTATCGAGGCGTCGTCGATTCTCGACTACAACACATGGAAGTACTGCGGCCTTGAAAGCGACGTCGTTTTGCTCAACGTGGGCGCGCGGTTCTCGAACATGCTTGTCGTGCGCGACGACGGGCTTTTCGCCCGCAGCATTCCCGTGGGCGGCAACGCCCTCACTCAGGCGATTGCGGACTCAATGGGGCAGAGCTTCGACTTTGTCGAAGACCTCAAATGCAAATATTTCAAGAATAACGAGGACGTCGAAATGTCGTCCACGGCGTCGAGCGCGGCGGAACACTTCACCGCGAACGCCAAGAGCGTAATGCAGAGAATCGGCTTGGAGCTGAAACGCTCCATTCTCAACTACCGCAGAACGGGGCGCGTGGCTACTCCGAAGAAAATCTACCTCACGGGCAGAGGCTCGCTCCTCCCCGGCTTCGCCGAGTACATCGCCGAAGACGAGAAGATGGACGTGGAATTTTTGGACTCGCTCGCAAACGTCTCCGTTTCGGCGGGCGTAAATCAGGCGCTCCTCAACGCATGCGCCCAGCAGATGAGCGAACTCGTCGGCGAGGCGGCGCGAATGGTGGTTCAGGGCGCGATGGGCGTAAACCTTTTGCCCAAGCACATCATAGAGGAAACCGAATTTGCGGCGAAGCGTCCGCTCATGGTTTTGGGCGCGGCGTTGCTCGCGCTGGCGGCTGTTCCCCCGTTCCTTTTCGTATCGAGCGCGATTTCGTCGGACAAGGCGTACATCGCAAAATTCTCCGAAAGCACGCCCGCAATCAACGAGCGCATCGAAGAGCTTCAAAACAACGAAAAGGAGGTAAAACTTCTCTCCTCGAAAATCGAGGGCTTGGAGGGCTTGGCGAAATCCAAGTCGAACTGGATTAACCTGTTCATCGACATCGAACAGAAACTCATGGAGCAGAAAGACGTTTGGCTCGACAAACTGCACGTCGTGCGCTCCGCCGACCCGAAAAAGCCCATGTACAATCTGGAACTTTCGGGGCGTCTGCTTCTGCGCGACGCCAACCCCGACGACCCCGAAGCCTACGACACAAACAAGGCTATCGAACGCATAAACAAGCTGCTCGACTCCTTCAAAAGCTCGTCGTTCATCAAGGATTACTCGAACGTCAGGACAGACCCGACAAACCCCAGAATCTTGAAGTTCGACTTCACTTTGACGGTAAACCCCGACAAGCCCATATAATTTATTGCGGAGAGAAAAATCCCTATGAAATACTTTAAGAAATATCCCCTGTTTTTCGTCGTGACGGCGGTGCTGCTTCTCGCGTTTGCGGGCATGGCGGGCTTCGACGTCTACCTGAACTCGCAGCGCGCAACGGTCTCCAAAAAGCTCTCGCGCGAAATGAATTCGTACAGAGACTCCCTCGCGGACGACCCCACACAAAAGGCAATCGACGCGTCGAAGTCTAACATCGACAAACTCAAAGGCCACTTGGCTTTCCTCGAAAAAGACCTGACCCGTGCGTCGGCGTCAATCTTCAAGCCGCTTACCGCGAAAGAGGGCTACCAGCTGGTAGAACAGCTCCGCGGCTTCGTAAACTCGTGGCGCAAGGAGGCAAGAAAGCTCGAAATCGACCTTTCGGATTCGATGGACTTCGGCTTCAAGAAATACGTCGCCCCCAACGCAGAACCCCCGAAAGAAGAGGCTCTGGCGGCAATCTGGAAACAGGCGTGCGTGCTCAATTACGTGAATAAAAAACTGTTCGCGTGCAAGTCGGACAAGTCGCCGATGTGGATTCTGAACGTCCAGCGCGAACTCCTCCCCGAAGAGGGCGTCAAGGCGGACAACAAACAGCGTCGCAACGCGCGCGCCCGCCGCAATTCGGAATCGCAGTCGGGCGACAACTTCAAAATCGACCCCGCAATCACCGCCCGCAAGGCCGGCAGTCTCGACACGATTGCCTACAAATTCACATTCGCAGGGCACACCGACGTGCTCCGCAGATTCCTCAACCAGCTCAAAGATTTCGACGCAATGCTCGTTGTGCGCAGTATCGACGTAAAACCCGCCGACTACTCGCAGCTCGAACAGCTCAAAGAAAAGCCCTCCGACGATTCCGGAGACGCCAACGCGCAGTCCGCGCCCACGGGGCTTGACGCAATCTTCGGCGCGGCGGCAAACGCCGAAGCGGACGCCGCCGCCCAGACGGACGGCGACCAGCAGCAACAACAGCAGCAGGCGTCGCGCACGCCCGTTGTAACCGACAACGTTTCGGAATTTACGGTTGTAATAGAATACGTCGAGGTCGTAAAGCCCGACCAAGCAAAAAAGCCCGCTACCGAAGCTAAATAAAGGAACGCGATATGAAATATTACGACAAAATTTTCTTTTTGGTATCGCTTGTTGTGCTCGGCGCATCGTGCGGATACTATGTAATGAACAAACCCAAAATCGCCGAATCGGCGGACAAGGCGGAGGCGTTGCTCGCAAAAAAGGCGAAAGGCATGGAATGGAAGGAAGTGGCCGTTCCGCGCTTGGAAATCAAGCCGATTGAATGGCCGGAAGTCCGCCCGCAGGACGAAGACGGCAGATGGTTCTTCCAGGTCTTCACGCCCCCGCAAATCTGGGTCGACGAAGACGGCAAATTCATCACGGAATCGCCGCTTATCAAGGCGATGGCGCGGCAGTCGTTCGCGCTCAAATTCGGCGGAATCTCGAACGAACCGTACCCGATTAAATACGTCGGCGCGATGGGCAGCACTGAAAACCCGCTTATCCAGCTTCGCAACGAATCGACTAAGGCGTTCTTCAACGCCCGCCTCAACCAGCCCGTAACAATGCAGGTCATGGGCAAAAACGGCACGGCGCAAACGGTGGACGTCGGGTTGGTCGTAAAATCGTTCGACCGCCAGCGCGTGAAGAACGCCGACAACACGATTTCGCAGGTCGTGAAAGTCGTTGTGTTCGACAAAAAATTGGGCAAGGAAATCACGGTGTATTCCAACAAACCGACCGTGATTGAGGACAGTCGCAGAATGACGTTCCTGCTGCCCGACGGCGGCCAGTGGCACGTGAAGGGCGCGGGCGAATCGAAGGAAGTCGCCAAGGCGACGTACACGGTGAAGTCGGTTGATTTTGACAAAGGAAGCGCGGTAGTGGAAATGGTACCCTCCGATAAAGACATTACTCCGCAAACCATGACTTTGTCAGAAGCGGGCGTCGTGCCCGTAAAAAAATCGAAAAAATAAAAATAATTCTTTAATTTTTTCGAAAAACGTCTACATTAATTCTCCAACAAATTACAAATACAGCTAATATGAAAATAAACAGAATCCAGAAACGGGCGGCTGTGGCGGCTATAATGGCGTGCACGGCGTTCGCGGGCGTTGCGTCCGCCGCACAGGCAGACAATACGCAAGAGAAAATACGCTTGATGGTCTCGGCCGTTCAGGCGCGCGACAGCGGCGACTTTAAGGCGTCGAAACAGGCTCTCGAAGAGCTTGTGAAGCTCGCACCGAACGACGAAAGCGTACAGCGCATGCTCGCAGACGTCAACGCCGATATCGAACGCCAGTCCAAGGGCGAAACGCCCGTTTTGACGGGTCAGATTGCGGCGGACAAGGTCGAAGCGGCGCAGAAAGTCGCAAAGGAAGAAGCCGTAAAGGCGGAAGCTGAAAAATCCGAAGCCGCCAAGGTTGAAGCCAAGGAAGAGGCAAAAGCCGAAGCCCCCGCAGACGCAGTAGTCTCGGAAGCGACCCGCAAACAGCAGCTCTCGATTCTCGCGGCTTTCGACCTCATCGACGAAGCCTACGACGCAATGGATTCGGGTAAGTGGGACGTCGCAACGGAAAAACTTTCCCTCGCCGACGAGAAAATCGCCTCCTACGAATACTCGCCCGCAAGCGACCAAGTCCGCTCGGAACTCAAACGCGCAAGAGCCACAATGGCAAAGGAACGCGCGAATATCGCAATGGCCGACCGCGACGTGAAGAACGCCAAGAAATTCGCGGGCGAATACGCCGCCGCCGAAGAAAATCAGGCAAAGGCGCAGAAATTTACCGCGGAAGTCGACGCTTTCGAGGAAAACCCCTATAACAATAAGATTTCGGACGTAAGCCCCGACTACTCCGTCAGACTCGAAAGAGTCAACGCGCTCCTCGAAAAGGGTCGCAGACAGTACCTCTACGGCGATTACGCGGGCGCTCGCTCGACATTCCGCCAAATCGAAACCCTCGATGCCAACAACATTCAGGCAAAAGCGTACCTGCGCCTCGTAGCCGAAAAGTTGCTTACCCCCGGAAAACTTTCCTACCTCGCAACCCGCGAATCGATGCTCGACGAAGTAAACC
>DHMA01000157.1:0-1627 GCA_002405555.1 Opitutia bacterium UBA4654 | reverse complement strand
GGGTTCGCCCGCAGGTATATTCGGGCGCAAGCGTCGATATGGGCGGCACGCGCACGGATTCGGTTGTAGACGCAAAACTGCGCAATATCGTTATCCCCAACGTAAGCTTCCCCGACCCCGGAGTTCCGCTCGCGCAGGCTATCAACACTTTGTCGATTCTGTCGGTTGACTACGACAAATCCACGGAAGGCAAAAAGGGCGTAAACATCGTCCTCTTCGATACGGGCGGCGAAACAAAGAACGTTGTTCTCACTCTCCGCGACCTTCCCCTCGGACAAATCCTTAATTGGGTAACGCAACAGGCGGGATACCAGTACGACATCGAAAACGACACAATCGTAGTCCGCAAGGCGTCCGACGCTTCCAGCGCGACAAGCTCGATGGATACGCTCGACTTCCCGATTACCCAGGCGGCGGTAACGCGCATGATTGGCATCAAAGCGGCGGGCAGCGCAGGCTCGGACAATCCGTTCGACACGGCTGCGGCAGGCGGCGGCGACGACAACAAGGGCGAAGCCATCAAGCAATTCCTCATCAAAGCGGGCGTTGAATTCGGTCAGGGCGCAAACCTCGCGTTCGACGGAACGAAACTTTGGGTAACAAACACCCGCCGCAACCTCGATAAGGTTCGCAATATCCTCCTGCGTTATAGCGAAATCAAGCAGGTCGAAATCGAAGCCAAATTCATGGAAGTCAGCCAGGGCGACCTTAAAGAACTCGGCTTCAACTGGACAGTCGCGCAGTTCGACTCCAAGAACGAAATTCTCGGCAAAACGACAATGTTCGCTTCGAGCAACCGCTCGCTGAAAGATTCCGCCCAGAGTACAAACGCGGGCAGAACCCCGATTCAGATTACCGAAGCGGGTAGCGCTGTCGAACCGACAACTCTCTATCCCTCGGTTCCCTCCCTGCCTTCGACAATCAATATCGGCGGAAATTCGACCGATACAACGTCGGGCTTCATCGGCTTCCTCAATTCCTATGCGTTCGACCTCCAAGTCCGCGCACTGGAACAGAAGAACGGTTCCGACCTGCTCTGCGCTCCGAAAGTAACGGTAATCTCCGGCTCGACAGCTTCGATTACGGTTTCGCAACAAATGCGCTACCCCGAAAGCTGGGGCGACATGCAGTCGAACGTCGGTACTTCGTCGGGCAACGGCAATGGTAACTCTGGTTCGGCTGGTGTAACAATCACCCCCGGTACTCCGACCGACTTTACAACATACGACGTCGGTGTCGTTATGGAAGTAACCCCGAACGTCGAAGAAGACGGCTCGATAAACTTGGTCTTGAATCCCCGCGTAACAGAATTCGAAGGCTTCCTCGAATACGGCGGCGTCGCAGTCGCTATTTCGAGCGGCACAACGGTAACAGTGCCGTCAGGCTTCATTCAGCCCGTGTTCTCGGTACGCGAAGTACGCACATCGGTAACGGTGTTCGACGGCGCAACACTGGTAATGGGCGGTTTGACACGCGAACAAGTTATCACGGTTGACGACCGCGTGCCGGTGCTTGGCGATATTCCGTGGGTCGGCAGACTGTTCCAGTCGAAGGGTGAAACGCGCCAGAAGAAGAACCTGTTGATATTCGTCACAGTCAACAGAATCTCCCCCGGAGGCAGCGCAGG
>DHMA01000161.1 GCA_002405555.1 Opitutia bacterium UBA4654 | reverse complement strand
GATTTGAAATCCCCCCCGACGCCCCGCCCGCGGGCGCAAAAAAGGCGGATTCGCAACAAATCCGCCCTTTCCCGAAATTTTACCGGCGTTAATTTTTGCGGAGGAATTCCGCGCATTCGGTAATTTCGGGAATGTTGTCGAGCCACTTGTCTTCGTACTCTATCACGTAGTAGCCGTCGAAGCCCTGTCTGTCCAGCTCGGCGAGCATGCCCTTTACGTCGAGAACGCCCTTTCCGAACGGCGCGGGCTGGTTCTTGATGTTGCCGAATTCGCGCTGGTCCTTGAAGTGGATTCCCGCGATTTTGCCTTCAACCTCTTTGAGCGACTTCACGGGGTCTATGCCCGAACGCGCCCAGTGTCCGGGGTCGGGATTGTACTTTATATGCTTGAAGTTTGCCGAGTGGCGTTTGAAGTATTCGGTATCCCAATACGGAGCGCCGTTTGTGGCGTGGTGGTGGATTAGCACCGTCATGCCGTATTTTTCCGCCGCCTTGTCGAGTTCGGGAAAGAAGTACACGGCGGATTCGGTGAGAATGCGTTCCGCGCCCATTTCCTTTGCGAATTTGAAAAGCGGGTCGATTTGGCTGAAATCGAGCTTGTTTACGTTGATTACCCCGAAGCTGCGCATTTTGACTCCCGCGTCGGCGAGGAGCTTTTTCATGTATGCGCGTTCCTCCGCGTTGAGCGTCGGCCCTACTTTCGCCTTGGGATATTTCGCGCTCAGACGCTGTCCGGGGTAGCATTCCACCGTGTCGATTTTCAGCGGTTTGAGTTTTTCGAGAGCCTCTTCCAGCGTGAATTTGTTGAGCGAATACATCTGGACGGCGATTTTGCGCGGTTGCGTTGCGGGCTTTTCGGAAACCGTGGCGCAGCCCGTAAGAACCGCCGCGAATGTCAGTATAATTGCAAGTTTTTTCATACGACGAAAAAAATTTCGCACGAACGCCCGAAACGCAAGCAAAAAACGTTAGAGCGCGGCGAAAGTCGGCACGGCGTACGGCGTATGCGGCGCGATTCGGGACGTATCCGAATGCGTTGCGTGCCGAAATTTATGCGGGCGCGTTTATTGGGCGATTTCCGCGCACGCGGCGTTTGCATGCGCGTAGCATTCCACCGATTCCGCCGACTTTTCCGCAAGCGCGGGATTCCATTTCAAGTTCGCGTTCGGGGGAAATACCGACACCACGCACGAGCCGCCGAACCTGAACAGCCCCGCCTGCGCCCCGCGCGAAACGCGGTCGCCTATTTTGCCGAAATTCACAATGCTTCCGACGTTTGTCGCGCCGATTTCCGCGAACGCGCACAAGCCCAATTCGGGAGAGTCGATGAGGTTGAGCACGCGCTTGTTTTCCCAGAAAATCGAAATGCGCTTTGAGAGCGCAATCGGGCTTACCGAAAACAGCCAGCCGTCCACGTTTCTGCGGGCGGCGATTTCGCCCGACACGGGATAGTGGAAGCGGTGGTAGTCGAGCGGGCTGAGCCTTGAAATGAGCATGTCGCCGCCCTCGAAACGCGCCGCGAGCGACTTGTCGCCCAAAAACTTCGCCATGTCGAAACGCTGCCCCTTTGCGTAGAAAACGTCCGACGCCCCGAAGTTGCGCACAAGCAGGTGTCTGCCGTCGCTCGGAAACGAGACCGTTTTTGCGCCGCCCGCGACGGGGCGCGCGGAGGCTTTGAGTTCGCGCGTAAAAAAGTCGTTGAAAGTTTTGAACGCCGAGAACGGCAGGAGGCTTTCGTCCATGTTTATTCCGTTTTCGCGGGCGAATTTTTCCGCCGATTTCAGGCTTGCGCGGGAGTCCGCCCACGCGCCGCACATGCGCGAAAAAAACGCGCGTTTGAACACAAGCGACGTCGCCGCCCGCCCGACGGGGCTTTCGTACATGAAGCGCAGAGAGCCTTCCGCGCAGACTTTTTCCTCGGCGTATTCCGCCCTCTCGATATCGTAGATTTTTATGCCCATGACAAGCGTTCCCTCAAATACGTTCTGCGTTTCGACGCGCGGGAGTTTTTCACCGCCGACTTCCACGCCGATTCCTCGCCCACAATAAACACCTTTTTCCTGCCGCGCGTCAACGCCGTGTAGAGCAGGTTGCGCTGCAACATCATGAAATGCTGGCGCATGAGCGGCAGCACCACCACGGGAAATTCGCTCCCCTGCGACTTGTGTATGCTGATTGCGTACGCGGGCTGCAAATCCGCCATGTCGGAGCGCGGCACGCCGATTTTCCGCCCGTCGAAATCCACCACGACGCCCGCGCCGTCGTCGGCCTCGCGGACAATTCTGCCCGTGTCGCCGTTGAAGACGTCCAAGTCGTAGTTGTTGCGCGTCTGCATCACCTTGTCGCCCACCGACAGCCTGCCGCCGAAAATCGGCCTCGCGTTCGGGTTGAGCGCGGCTTTCAGCGACGCGTTGAAATTCTCTATTCCCGCCACGCCCTTGTGCATGGGCGCAAGCACCTGCACGTCGGAAAACGCGTCGCAGCCGTACCACGCGGGGATTTTGTCGCGCACGAGGGCGGTCGTGAGCTTCACGCAGTCGTCGGGAGTATCGGCGCGGATAAAGTTGATGTCGCGGCGTGGGTCGGCGAAGTTGAGCGAATTGGGCGGAAATTCCGCGGTTGAATCCGAGCCGTGGAGAATGTCGTGTGCCGCCTTTACAATCTGGCTTCTCTCGCCCTGCCTGAAAATGCGCTCCAAGCGTATCACGGGGAATTTTCCCGACGCTATGATGTCCTTCAAAACGTTGCCCGCGCCCACGCTCGGCAGCTGGTCTATGTCGCCCACAAACACGATGTGCGCGGCGTTCGGCACGGCGGAAACGACGGCGGCGGCAAGCTTTGTGTCGAGCATCGACGCCTCGTCAATCACCACGAATTTTGCGGGCAGCGGCTTGAACTCGTTGTGGGCAAACTTGCCGTCCTCGCTGCCCAAAAGCCTGTGGATTGTCTTCGCCTCCACCCCCGCCGACTCTCCCATGCGCTGCGCCGCCCGCCCAGTGGGAGCGGCGAGCACGGGCGTGATTTTCTTCATTTTGAGAATGTCGCAAACCGCGCGTAAAATCGTAGTTTTGCCCGTTCCAGGCCCGCCCGTGATGACCGATACTTTGTTGCGAAGAGCCTCCACAACCGCGCATGTCTGTTCGGGGGCGAAGTCGAACGCAGCTCTGTCGTTCGCCCACTTGGCGGCGGCTTCGAACTTGATTGGCGGAAGCTCGGACGGCGTTTCGAGTATGCGTTTGAGCGAAGTCGCGATTTTCCTTTCGGCGTAGTCGAGCTGCGGGCTTTGGAGCATGCCGTCGCCGACTTTTTTCAGCGAGCCTTCCTCAACCAGCGCGGAAATTTCCGCCGCGCACTTTTGCGAATCGACCTCCGTGAGCGCGGAGGTTTTGGAGACAAGCTCGCCGAACAGCGCGCAGGTGTCGCCAGCCTCCTCCGATTCCGACAGGCAGTGCAGAATGCCGGCGCGTATGCGTTCGGGGCTTTCGTTGGGAATGCCGATGTTGATTGCAATCATGTCGGCGGTTTTGAAGCCTATGCCGTCGATTTCGCGCATGAGAGTATACGGCTCTTCGCGCACGATACGCGCGGCGTCCGAGCCGAAACGCTTGACGATTTTCACGCATGTGGCAGTCCCTATTCCGTACGAGCGCATGGCGATTATCACGGAGCGCAAGTCCCTGCTTTCGTCCCACGATTTCTTGATTTTCCTTGCGCGGGCCGCGCCGATTCCCCTGACCTCGGTGAGCCGCGCGGATTCGGTGTCGATTATTTCGAGTGTCCTCTCGCCGAAGTGCTCGACGATTTTTTTTGCGTACACGGGCCCTATTCCCTCTACAAGCCCCGAACCGAGATATTTTTCTATTCCGTAAACCTCCGACGGCAGGCGCGTCGAAAACGACGACACTTTTATCTGGCGTCCGTACGCCGACGCGCGCCATTCGCCCTCGACCTCGACGGTCTCGCCGCAGCGCAGCGACGGCATTGCGCCCGCGATTGTAATCGGCGCGCCCTTGCCGTTCTTGGGGCGCATGGAGGCAATGCAGAAGAAATTTTCCTCGTTGAAGAAAATTATGCGCTCCACCACGCCCTCGGTTTTGACTTTCGCGCCGTCCATGCGGTTAAAGAGTGATGCCGAAGAGGGATTTTGCCAAGTCTTTAAAATCGGAAAAAACGCCGACGGCTTCGGGACACTCCGATTTCAGGAAGTCGGCGGAGTCGCCGCCGGTCGCCACGAGGGCGCTGTCCAAGCCGCAGACGCGGGCGGCCTTGTAGTCGTAGGGAGAGTCTCCGACGCCGAGCGTTTCGGAGGCCTCGGTGCCGAGAGTCGCGAGCGCGTAGGCGGTGAACGCCCTGTCGGGCTTGCGCGGCGAGTGGAGGGTTGTGCCGATTACCGCGTCGAGGTATCCGCGCAGGTTCGTGCGTTCGAGAATCGGCTCCGCGCCCTCCTGCTGTTTGTTTGTAAAGCACGCAATTTTAAGCCCGCGCTTTTTAAGCTCGGCGAGAAGTTCGGGGGCGTAGGGCATAATCGTAAGCCCGTCGAAAATGTGCTTCGGGAAAAGTTCCAGATAGCGCGCGCCGATGTCGGAGGCTTTGTCCTCGAACTCCGAGCCTTTCAGAATCTTTTTTATCGTAATCAGAATCGACCCGCCGACCGTGTGGAAAACGGTGTCGTAAGTCGGGTTGGGAATTCCGAATTCGGTGAATGTTTCGCAGAGGCATTTGTGGATTGCCACATAGTTGCCGATTAGCGTTCCGTCCAAGTCGAAAAGTACCGCTTTGTATTTCATTTCAGTTCTCCGAGTTCCAAAAGTTCCGCGCCCTTCCATGCCCGCGCAAGCTCGGCGGCGAGGTATTCGCGGGTCGATTTTTCGATTTCCGCGGGGGCTTTCGGAAATGTGTTGTAGACTATCCCCGCAAGCTTTATCCCGCGCGACGCGCAGTATTCAAGCGACATCAGCGCGTGGTTAAGGCTGCCGAGTTTCGACGGCACTACAAGCCAGAGCGGCAAGGCGTATTTTGCGATGTAGTCCGCCGTGGTAAAGCCCTCTTTCAGCGGCACGCCAAGCCCGCCCGCGCCCTCCACGAGGACGACGTCGAACGCCTCTTCCAGCTTTGCGGTGTCGGAGGCGAGCGCGTCGAAGTCGAGCGTCGCGCCCTCCATTGCCGCCGCAAGGTGCGGCGAGGCGGGGTATTTGAAAACGTACCTGCACGTCGTGAAGTCTGCGTCGCACGGCAGAACGCCGCAGCCCATGATGCGGCGGTGTTCGAGAATGTCCTCCGAGATTCCCGCGCAGCCCGTCTGCACGAGCTTCTGGGTGGCGACTTTCAGGCCGCGTTCGGCGTAGCGGCGGGCGAGCCAGCCCGTCGCCGCCGTCTTTCCTATGTTTGTATCCGTTCCGCTTACAAAGAATTTCATTTTTCCGCTATGATGTAAATCGGGTTGTATGTCAGGACGACGCCGTCGCCGTCCGAAAAATTGTCGGTGTACGCCTTCGAGAATTCGGCGAATTTTTTCGGCGTCCAAAAGCGAGAGAACCTGCCGTTGACCCCCGTAGATTTGATGTGCCGCAACACGTCTTTGGGCGTCGGGAAAAACGCGTCGAGAATGTCCTCCGCGCAGTAGAGCACAGAGTAGCCCGCCGCCGCGAGCGCGTCCCTGATTTCGTCGGGCGTACGGTATTCCAAGCCGACGCCCACAAGGCTTCGTATCTGGGGATAGTTCTTCGCCCCGAATGTCGAAAACGCCAGAACCGCGCCGTCCGCCGAAACGCGCGATATTTTGCCGAAAAGCCCGCGCAGGTCGGGAATCCACTGGAAGCACGACGACGACAGCACGGCGTCCATCTTTTCGGAAAATTCCGCGTGCATGAAGTCGCCCGCGCGTATTTCGAATTCCCCCGCGACGGACTTCGCCGCGCACTCGCACATCTTCTCCGAGATGTCGTTCAAAAACCACTTCGCCGACGGAAATTTCGGCGAAAGCGCGGAGGTAAGAAAGCCCGTGCCGCAGCCGATTTCGAGCACGTTTGCGAGCGAAAGCGACGGCGGCGCGAACTCCGCGAAAGCGTCCGCAAGAGACTCCGCAACCTCCCGCTGGACGAACGCGTTTTCCGAATACGTTTCCATGCGCCGTTCGAAGCCCCGCGCCGTCGCCGACGCCCGCGCGGAAACCGCGGCGATTGCAAGCCCGAAGAGCGGCGCGTTCAGGTGCTCGCCCTCGCAGACGCGCAGAGAGTCTCCCCAGACGCGCCTGAGGTTTTCCGCGGGGAAAATTTTGTCCTCGCGCGAAGCGTAGGCGATGTCCCACGGTTTGCGCGGAGTTTTTTCGCGGGCGAACGCGCCGCGCAGAAATTCAAGCTCCTCCTTCAATTCGTCCGCGCCGCGCCGCGCAAAAAGCCCCTCCAACTCCGCGAACCCCGACGCCCCGCCGCACACGCGCCGCATGAATTTTACGCGGGCTGCCTCGCAGAAAGTATCGACGGTTTTTTCGAACACCGCCGGCGGAATCCCGCGTTCGGCGTCCACGGGGTACGGCGAGCCGTTGACTGCTATGCGGAAGAGCGTCCGCCCTATTTTTTCGGAGAGGAAATCGGCAACCCACACGCCGAAAGACCACGCCACGACCCCCACGTTTTTGTACGCGCCGAAATCGAAATCGGTTTCAAGCCCGCGGTAGTCGAAGAACGCCGCAACGTCGCAGTCTTCGGGAATGTATGTGCGCGACAAAATGTTTTCGTCGCAGGCAAAGCCGCCGAAAAACGCCACGAGCGTCTTCGAATTTGCGCGTCTAATCCACCTGAATTTCACAATAGTTCCCCCAATGCCTTTGCCGCCGCAAGCACGTCCGATTCCGAATGCGCGGCGGAAAACGAGAAGCGCAGGCGTTCGGTCGGAACGGTCGGTTTTCTTATCGCGGGCGCGCGGAAGCCGCGCGACTCCATCGCCGCGGAAATTTCGAGGGCGCGTCCAGCAGTCGACACGGGCGCGATTTGCGATTCGCCCAGAACGCCCGACACAGCCGACCTGAACGCGGCGGAAATTTTCTGCAAATGTTCGCGCTCGGCGTCCATGCCCAAAATTTTTTCGAACACGAAGCGCGACCAACGCGCGGAAACCGGCGAGAGCGCGGTAGAATAAATGAACGTGCGGCAGCGGTTGACGAGCATTTCGCGCGTCTCGGCGGAACACACCGCAAACGCGCCCTCCGACGCCGCCGCCTTGCCGAGCGTGCACATAGCCAAATCGACGTCGAAGCCGACCGACCTGCCCAAGCCGCCCGCACCGTAAAGCCCGAAGGCGTGGGCTTCGTCTACATACAAAAACGCGCCGAACTCGCGCCTGATTTCCGAGAGCCTGCGCAGGTCGCAGAAGTCGCCGTCCATGCTGAAAACCGATTCGGTTACGATATAGACGTTTTCGAATTCCGAGCGGCGGCGGCGCAGTATTTCTTCGAGTTTATCGAGGTCGTTGTGGGGGAAGCGCAGCCATTTTGCGTCGGCAAGTTTTAGGGCGTCGATGAGGCTTGCGTGCGAAAGTTTGTCGGCAAGAACGAGGTCGCGCGGGGTGGCGAGCGCGGGGATTATCCCCGAATTTGCGTGGTAGCCGCAGTTGAAGAGCAGGCACGATTTCTCCGCGTTCCACGCCCGCGAATATTCGGCGGAAACGGTTTTTTCGAAGTCGTCGAACGCCGACGAATTGCAGCCCAGCAGGCGCGACGACAGCGAGCCCATCAGGTATTTTTCCGAACCCGAAAGCCCCTCCAAAAATTCGCGCTGCCAGTCAATCCGCCCCGATATTCCGAGGTAGTCGTTGCTCGAAAAATCGACGAGCCTCCGCCCGTCCTCCTCTATGTACGCGCCCGACACGTCCGCGCGGCGCGCCCTGCGGTACGCGCCCCCGCGCGAGATTGATTCGAGCCTGTCTTCAAAACCGAACATCTTATCCCAAAGCCTTCCCTGCCCGCCCTATTCCGCGACCTCCGACATCGCGCCGACAATCGCCTCCAACTGGGAATCGGAAGCGACGTACGGCGGCATTGTATACAAAAGTCTGCCGAACGGGCGCAGCCACACGCCGCGCGCTACGAGCTTTTCCTGAACGGCGGGAACGTCGATAGGCTCGCGCATTTCGAGCACGCCTATCGCGCCGAGAACGCGGGCGTCGGCGACGGATTTCCGCTCCGCAAGCGGCAGGAGTCCGCGCTTCAACGTCTTTTCGATTTCCGCCACGCGCTCCAAAATTCCGCCCGTCCGCGCAATTTCGACCGCCGCGTTCGCCGCCGCGCACGCGAGCGGGTTTGCCATGAAAGTCGGCCCGTGCATGAACGTTCCCACGCCGAACCCCGAAATTGTGTCGGCAACCGCGTCGGCGGCGAGGGTCGCGGCAAAGCTGAGGTATCCGCCCGTGAGAGCCTTGCCCAAACACATGATGTCGGGGCGGACGCCCGCCCATTCGTTGGCGAACATTTTGCCCGAACGCCCGAAGCCCGTCGCGATTTCGTCGAGAATCAGCAGCACCGAAAATTCGTCGCAAAGTTTGCGTATTTCGCGCAGATACTGCGGGTGGTAGAAGCGCATGCCGCCCGCGCCCTGCACTATCGGCTCTATTATGAACGCCGCAATTTCGCCCGCGCGGGACTCGAAAAGCCCGCGCACGGCTTCGGCGTCGGACGCGTCCCATTCGCCGTCGAAGCGCGACTCCGGACGCGGCGCAAAAAAGTTTATCGGCAGCCCCCCCGAAAACAGCGAGTGCATGCCGTTGACGGGGTCGCATACGGACATCGCGTGCCAAGTGTCGCCGTGGTATCCGCCGCGGGCGGTCGCGAATTTTGTTTTCTTCGAGTCGCCCTTCGCCCGCCAAAATTGGAGAGCCATTTTCATTGCGACCTCCACCGAAACCGAACCCGAATCGCAGAAGAACACGCGCCCAAGCCCCGTCATGTCGGAGAGCGTTGCGGCAAGCTTCACCGCGCCTTCGTGCGTAAGCCCGCCGAACATCACATGGCTCATTTTCGAAATCTGCGCCCTTACCGCCGAGTCGATTTTCGGGTTGCGGTATCCGTATGCGACAGCCCACCACGACGACATTCCGTCTACGACTTTCCGCCCGTCGGCAAGCGCGAGTTCCGCGCCCTCCGCCGATTCCACCACATAGGGGCGCGGGGGATTTTTTGTGCTCGCGTAGGGGTGCCAGACGCGGCGGGCGTCGAGGGAGATGATTTCGTCAATATTCATAGCCGAGCCTGTCGAGCATCTTGAAGTCGGAATCGAGCGAAGAGCCGACGGTCGTCAGCATGTCGCCCATGAGGATTGCGCTGACGCCCGAACGCAGGGCGCGTTCCTGAACGTCGCGGATTGCCGCCCGCCCGCCCGCAAAGCGGATATGCGCGCGGGGGTTCATCAGCCTGAACACGGCGAACGCAAGCAGGATTTCGTCGGTCGGAAGCGGCGGGGTGTTTTCGAGCGGAGTGCCCTTTATGGGCTGCAAAATGTTCATGGGAATGGAGTCCACATCGAGCTTCGCGAGGGTGTCGGCAAGCTCGACGCGCTGGGCGAAAGACTCGCCCATTCCGATGATTCCGCCGCTGCAAATGCTAAGCCCCGCCGAACGCGCCGCGCCGATTGAGGCTATTTTGTCTTCAATCGTGTGCGTCGTGCAGAGCTTGGGAAAGTACGACGGCGCGGTTTCGAGATTGCAGTGGAAGCGCGTCATTCCCGCCGCCGCGAGCCGCTCGAACTGCGGCTTTGTGAGAAGCCCGAACGAGCCGCAAAGCTCTATTCCGCCCATGTCGCGCATTTTTTCGAAAGCGTCGCAGAGCTTTTGCAGGTCGGCGTCCGACACGCTGCGCCCGCTGGTTACGAGCGAAAAGCGGCGCACGCCGCGCTTTTTGAAAAATTCGGCGTGTTCGAGGGCGTCGTCGGCGGAGACGTAGTCGTACACGCCGCAACCCGTGGAGTAATGCGCCGACTGCGCGCACCACTTGCAGTTTTCGGAGCACCTGCCCGAACGCGCGTTCATTATGGAGCACGTATCGACGTCGCGGCCGAGAAAATGCGTCCGCACCTCGTCCGCCGCCGCGCAGAGTTCGTCGAGCGCGTATTTTGAGGGAAGCGACTCGGCCTCCTCGCGCGAAAGCCGTCCGCCGTTTATGATTTTTGCGGATAATTCCATATTCAAAATCCGCCATGAAAGCAGATTTTTCGGGCGTGTCAAATAATTCGCGGGGCGCAAAAAAATTCTTGAAATCGGACGGCGGCAAACTACAACTTGCACGCATTATGAAATTCTCCAAATACCACGCACTCGGCAACGACTATCTGGTGCTCGACCCGCTCGACTGCCCCAAAATGCCCGAAGGCATCGACGTCGTGAAAATCTGCCACCGCAATTTCGGTCTCGGCTCCGACGGAATACTCTTCGGCCCCGAAAAGTCCGACAAGGCGGACTTCAAGCTGAGAATCCTCAACCCCGACGCCTCCGAAGCCGAAAAAAGCGGCAACGGGCTTCGCATTTTCTCGCGCTATCTCTTCGACACTAAGCGCGTGAAGGAGGACGTTCCCTTTACGGTGGACACCCTTGGCGGCGTCGTAAAATGCGTCGTCTCGAAGGGCGGAAATTCGATTACGGTCGAAATGGGGCATGTGAGCTTCGACGCCGCGAAAATCCCCGTGCTCGGCGCGACGGGCGAGGTGGTGAACAAGGAGTTCGAAATCGACGGTCGGAAATACAAATACTGCTGCGCGACGGTCGGCAACCCGCACTGCGTGCTTCCGATGGACAGCGTTTCGTCGGAAATCGCGCACAGGCTCGGTCCGAAAATCGAAAACATGACATCGCTTTTCCCGAACCGCACAAACGTGCAGTTCTTGCAGGTGCTCGACCGCAACAATATCAAAATCGAAATTTGGGAGCGCGGCGCGGGATACACGCTCGCGTCGGGCAGCAGCTCAAGCGCGGCGGCGTCGGTCGCCCACAAGCTCGGACTTTGCGACGGCGACATCACCGTGCACATGGAAGGCGGCGACCTCTCAATTAAAATCGCCCCCGACTTCTCGATTACAATGACCGGCCCCGCAACGCCCGTCGGCGTCTACGAGATGTCGCCCGAAGTGCTCTCGCAGAGCGTTCCGCTTTGAGCATGCAAAACGCCTTTCGGAAACGGAGGGCGTTTTTTGGAAGCCGCGCGTTTTTCGGAAATTTGCGAAAAATTTAGCTTGAAAGACTCGCGGGCTTTCGGCAATATGCGAAAGATATTTTAAAAATCAGACAGAAAAGGTAAATTTATGCCCAGAGAAATCGTTATCATCGAATGCACAGAAGCACGCAAAGAAGGCAAATCTCCTTCGCGCTATATGACTACGCGCAACCCGCGCAAGCCCGACGGCAAGAAGGTTGAAAAGATGAAGTACAATCCTTCGCTCAAACGCAGAACGCTTCACAAGGAAATCAAGAAATAGTTTTTTTAACCCGCGCTTAAAACGCGGGTTTTTTTGTGCCCGCGCGAAACGCCGCATGCAGGCAAAAGCGTTTCCCCTACCCGCAAAAACGGCATTCGCATTTAGCTTGCGCGGAAAAATTGCGGAAAGCAAACAGTGCGGAACAAAATTGATTGCCGATTCGAAAAATAAGCCGACTTCCGCGCTTTGCATCGCGCGGCAAGCGCAAACAAAAAACCCGCGCGTTATGCGCGGGCTTTGCGGAAAAGAAGTTGCTGGTGAGTTGCCTATTCGAAGTCGCGAATTTCCGCGAACGAGCGAATCGGGTAGTCTCTGTTTATGCGTTTCATCATGCCCGCGAGAACTCCGCCGGGGCCGCATTCGTAGAACTGCTCCACGCCAAGTTTCGCCGACGCCTCGACGCAGTCCGCCCAGCGCACCGTGCTTGTTATCTGCTTTACGAGGTTTGCCTTGATGTCGGCGGGGTCGCTTACGCGCGTGCCGACTACGTTCGTGAAGACGGCGATTTTCGGCGTCTTGAATTCGAACTTTTCGAGGTATTTTTCGAACGCGTCCCGCGCGGGCTTCATGAGTCTGCTGTGGTACGCGCCCGCCACTTTCAGCGGAACTACCATTTTGAAATCCTTGCGCTCTTTGGCGGCTTCGACCGCGCGGGCTACCTTTTCGGCGTCGCCCGAAATCACGATTTGACCGGGGCAGTTGAGGTTCGACATGTCGATGTCGAATTCGCGGCAGTAGCCCTCGACCTTTTCCTGTGTGCCGCCGATGAGGCTCGCCATTGCGCCCTTTGTGGCGTCGCATGCCTCCTGCATGAGGCGTCCGCGTTCGGCTACGATTTTCAGGCCGTCCTCGAACGAATACGTCCCCGCGATTGCGTGCGCGGTTAGCTCGCCGAGCGAAAGCCCCAGCGCGGCGACGACGTCGCCCAGCATTCCGCGTTCTTCGAGAACCTTGACCGCGGCGATTCCGTGGACGTAGAGCGCGGGCTGGCAGACGCTTGTTTTTGTAAGTTCCGCCATCGGACCTTCGAAGCAGATTTGCGAAAGTTTGAAGCCGAGGGTGTCGTCGGCGCAGTTGAACAGCTCCTTGACGGAGGCGTAGTTTTCGTACAGCGATTTCGCCATTCCGACGCTTTGCGCGCCCTGACCCGAGAATAATAATCCTGTTTTCATATTATTTTTCCTTGTTGCTTGAAATTGTCTTTGCGATGTCCGCCGCGAGTTTCGCCGCGCATTCGTTTATAGACTCCACATACGAGGCGTTTGTTTCGCCGCAGGGCGTTTTAAACGAAAAATCCCGCGCGATTTTAAGCTTCGACGCCGCCGAGTCGAGCTGCCACTTGCCCTTGAAAACCAAGTCGCCGCCGAGCGTTCCGATGCAGTCGTGGACAATGATTTTCAGGTTGAGCGCGCCGTGCGAGAGGTTCGGGTACGCGTAGACGTCGAGGTTTTCGGAAGTGGCGGAAATGTCTTCGGCGAGCACGCGCGTAAGCCCGCTTTGCGCGGACTCCGCCCATCTGTCGAACTCCGACATCGACACCATTCCGCCCTTGCCCGCCGACACAATCTGGTTGCGGTTCATGTACGAAGGAATCGTAATGGGCATGAGGTTGATTGGCGTGCGTTCCGCCACGGCGACCTTTTCCACGTGGCGGGCGCGCATTATGTAGAACACGGTTTCGTCCTTTTGCGGTTCGAGGAATCCGCCGAAGCACGACGCGAGCATCGGCAAAAGCAAAAGCGGCAGGGCTTTTCGGAATGTCTTATTCATCTGATTTTCCTTTGTATTTACCCGTCAAAAGCGAGCTTGGGTTGCGTTCGAGATAGTCGGTAAGGTTTGAAATGGAGTTGAGTGAGTCGTTGAGCGC
>DHMA01000102.1:7088-7448 GCA_002405555.1 Opitutia bacterium UBA4654 | reverse complement strand
GCGCCGCGCCCCCGCGCCCGCTGTGCCGCCGACCGCGCCGAAAGACGCCGCCGCTCCCGCAGCCGACGGCGCAAAGCGCAAGACAATCATGGTAAAGCCGCCCATCATTGTGCGCGACTTCGCAAAATCCATAGACGTAAAGCCTTTCCGCCTCATTTCGGAACTCATGGACATGGGCATCTTCGCCTCGATGAATCAGGCGATTGAAGAGCCTGTCGCAATCAGAATCGCGCTCAACCACGGCTTCGACCTCGACATCAAGCACAGGGGCGAACAACAGCAGCAGCAGCTTGCCGCCGCCGCCGCAAAGCGCGAAATGGCAAAGCGCATAGAAGACGACATCAAAAACTACGTCCCGCG
>DHMA01000102.1:1666-7005 GCA_002405555.1 Opitutia bacterium UBA4654 | reverse complement strand
CACGTCGACCACGGCAAAACCACGCTGCTCGACACAATCAGAAACACGAACGTCGTCGCGGGCGAAGCGGGCGGAATCACCCAGCACACCGCCGCCTATCAGGTGGACTGCGGCGGCAAGAAAATCACTTTCCTCGACACCCCAGGCCACGCGGCGTTCTCTAAAATGCGCGAACGCGGAGCGAATGTGACCGACATCGCAATCCTCGTCGTCGCCGCAGACGACGGCTTCATGCCGCAGACCGACGAAGCCCTTAACTTCGCCCAAAAGGCGGGCGTGCCGATAGTCGTTGCAATCAACAAAATGGACGCAAAGGGCGCGAACATCGACCGCGTAAAACAGCAAATGCAAAAGCGCGGAATCACCTCGGAAGACTGGGGCGGCGAAGTGCTCTGCACGCCGATTTCCGCGCTCAAAAACACGAACATCGACAAACTGCTCGAACTCGTGCTCCTGCAAGCCGAAATGATGGACTTGAAGGCAAACCCGAAGGCGACGGTAGAGGGCGTGGTAATCGAAAGCCAGCTCGAAGCAGGCCGCGGCGCGACATCGACTGTCATCGTCCGCGCGGGAACAATGAAGCCCGGCGACGTGCTCGTCTGCGGCGAAAACTGGTGCAAAGTGCGCGCATTGCTCGACGACAGGGGCAAAAAGATGAACAACGCAACCCCCGCGACCCCCGCGGTCGTAATGGGCTGGACGGGCGCGCCCGAAGCGGGCGAATCTTTCAAGCGCGTCGAAAACGACAGAACCGCGCGAAAGATGACCGAAGAGGCAATCCTCGAACGCAAAAAGGCGGAGGCGGCGGAAGTCGCCCCCAAGCCCACGAGCCTCGAAGAGCTGATGGCGGCAATCGAAAACAAGGACCAGAAGATTTTCAGGTGCGTCGTAAAGAGCGACGTTTCGGGCACGGTGGAAGCGCTCGTCGCCTGCTTGGAGGACATCAAGAGCGACAAGGTAAAGCTCGAAGTAATTTCAAGCGGCGTCGGGCAAATCTCGAAAACCGACGTCGATTTCGCCGCAACCGCAAACGCGTCAATCGTGGCGTTCAACGTCAAGATGGAAAACGGCGTTTCGGGCTACGCAAAGCACAAGGGCGTTGAATTCATCACGCACAACATCATCTACGAACTCATCAACATGGTTCGCGACGCGATGAAAAACCTCCTCGAACCCGAACTGCGCGAAAACAAACTCGGCGCGGCGGAAGTGCGCGCGCTCTTCAACGTCTCGAAAGGCGGAAAGGTCGCGGGCTGCATGGTCACCGAAGGGCTTGTCAAGCGCGACAAGTTCGCGAGGGTGTTCCGCAAGGGCAAGGAAATTTCGAAGGGCAAGATATTCGACATCAAACGCTTCAAGGACGACGTTTCGGAAGTCCGCGCGGGCTACGAATGCGGCATCTCGCTAAACAACTTCGACGAATTCGAAACGGGCGACGTTATCGAATGCTTCGAAATCCTCGAAATCAGACCCGACCTCTAAAATATGGGACAGCGCAAAATCAGAGTCGGCGAATTGATACTCCAAGAGCTTAGCGCGCTGCTGCACAGCCGCTGGCGTTCGGAGTCGGTGTCAATCACGCTGACAGAGGCGGACGTCTCGCCCGACCTCAGAAACGCGAAAATCTACTATTCCGCGCTCGGAAACCGCGAAAACATCGCGCGGGCGGGCAAGTTTTTGGCGTCGATAAAAAAGGAACTGCGCCAAATGCTCTCAAAAAAAGTGGTGCTGAAATACTCGCCCGACCTGCAATTCATTTTCGACGCGTCGGGCGAACGCGCCCTTAAAATACTCGCGGCAATCGACGAAATCGACGCCGGACAAAAGCCCGAAGGGGAAGCGGAAAAGCCCGAATGAGCCTGTTCTTCCCCGAATACGCCGAAGAATTCAGGGCGTTGCTGAACGCCGCCCGCGGCAGGAAAATCGCGGTCGCGGGGCACATGCGCCCCGACGGCGACTGCGTTTCCTCGCAATTCGCCGCGGCCGACTTTCTGCGGCAGGCGGGCGCAACGCAAGTCGTGTGCGTGAACCAAAACAAAGTGCCCTACCTCTACGAAAATTTCGCGGTCGGCGAAACCATGCTCGACGCCGAAACTTTCGACGACACTTCCTTCGACATCATGACGGTGGACTGCGCCGACTACGCGCGGACAAACCTCTCGCTCTGCAAACGCTTTCCCGAACCGCTCGCGTGCATAGACCACCACGCGACAAACCGCCCGTCGGCAAAAATCAACATAATCGACGCAAAGGCGGGAGCGACTGCCGAGCTTATCGGCGGACTCGCGCTCGACGCGGGGCTTGAAATCTCGAAAGAGACCGCAAACAGGCTCTACATGGGAATTGTCATGGACACGCGGCAGTTCACGACAACATCGACGCGCACTAAAACTTTCGAAATCGCGACGTCGCTCGTAAAGGCGGGCGCGGACGCGGCGTGGGTCGCAATACAGCTCTACCAGCGCGAAAAATTCGCAAAACTCAAACTTCTGGCGTCCTACCTGCAAACGCTCACAATGCACTTCGACGGGCGCGTCTGCATAGGGCTGCTGCCCGAAGGCGTCTACGAAAAAACGGGCGCGGAAAAGGCGGACAGCGACGGCCTTGTGGACTACGCAAGAAGCGTGGACGGCGTGGACATCGCGGTGCTTCTCGAAGACATGAAAAACGGCGTCAAGGGAAGCCTCCGCGCAAAAACGCCCGAATACAAAGTCAACGAAATAGCCGCGCATTTCGGAGGCGGCGGACACCTTGCGGCGGCGGGCTTCACCGCCGAGGGCGAAACAATCAACACGTTCTATCCGAAGCTCTTGAACCTCATAGAGGCTTCGCTTCAAAACGCAGACAGGTTAAAATAATGGAAAAAGCGGGTTCTGAATACGAGGGCATTCTCCTCATCGACAAAGACGCGGGCTGCACGTCGCACGACGTCGTGAACAAAGTGCGGCGCATACTCAAAATCAGAAGCGTGGGGCACGCGGGCACGCTCGACCCCCTCGCTACGGGGCTGCTCGTAATCCTCGTGGGACGCGCGACGAAAGTTTCGCAGTACCTCATGAGCCTCGACAAAGTCTACGACGGCGAAATGAAGCTCGGCGTCGAAACGAACTCGCAGGACTCGGAGGGCGAAGTAGTCTCCGAACTCCCCGTGCCCGAATCCGTCGACGAAGCGTACATGCGCGAGCAAATGGCGTCGTTCCTCGGCGACCAGTACCAGACGCCCCCGATGTTCTCGGCAAAAAAGCTCAACGGAATCCCCCTCTACAAACTCGCCCGACAGGGTCAGGAGGTTCAGCGCGAACCGCGCTTCATCAACATCTCCAAATTCGAACTGCTCGAATGGAGCAAACCCACGGCGAAGTTCAGGCTCGCGTGCAGCAAGGGCACATATGTGAGAACCGTCTGCCACGACCTCGGCAAAAAAATCGGCTGCGGGGCGCACATGACGCAGCTGCGCAGAATTTCGAGCGACAAATTCAACGTCGAAAACGCAATCACCGTCGAAAAGCTTTCGCAACTAAGCCCCTCGGCGATAAAGAAAATCCTCATACCCGTGGCGTCGGCAGTGCCGAGCTTCGCGCTCTGACAAAATGGACGCCGTTCAGCTCGACGACATCGGCAACTACCCGCACCCATGCGTGCTGGCAATCGGCATGTTCGACGGCCTTCACGGCGGACACATGCGCGTGGTCGAAGCCGCGCGTAAAATCGCGGCGGAATGCGGCGCAAAACTCGGAATCCTCACGTTTTCGCCCCACCCGTCGAAAGTCGTCGATATGGGACGCCCGCCCGTCCGCATGCTCTTTCCGAGCGGCGTCCGCGCGGAAATGTTCGCGGAGGCGGGCGCGGACGCGGTCTTCGTAAAAAACTTCGACAAGCCTTTCGCCGAACGCACTTGCGCGGATTTCGGAAGCTTCCTCAAATCGAAATTCCCCCGACTTAGGGGAATCGCCACAGGCGACAACTTCCGCTACGGGCACGGCGCAAAAGGCGACGCAAAAACGCTCGCCGAAACCGCAAAGGCAAACGGCTGGAAATACGCCGCAGTCAAAAGCGAGCACCTGCCCGACAGGCGCAGAAAAAGCTCTTCGCTCATGCGCGACGCCCTCGAAAGCGGAAACCTCGAATTGTTCGGGGAAATCGCGGGGCGGCCGTACTCGGCGCGCGGAACGGTCGCGGACGGCAAAAAATTGGGGCGCACAATAGGATTTCCCACGCTCAACATCAAATGGAATCCCGACTGCAAGCCGCCGTTCGGCGTCTACGCGACGGAACTGCGGGCAAACGGCGCAAGCTACAAGGGCGTCGCAAACTACGGGCTGAACCCGACGGTTGACGACATCGCCGAACCCGTGCTCGAAACAAATCTTTTCGGAAGCGTCGATTTCGGCGCGGGCGCGAAAATCTCGGTTGACTTTCTTAAATTCCTGCGCCCCGAAATGAAGTTCGCGTCGCTCGACGAACTGAAATCGCAAATCGCAAAAGACAAGGCGGCGGCGGCGGAATACTTCGGCTTGCCCGCAAACGCAAAATAACACGCAAGCCGCCCCGCCCCGTTTTCGGCGGCAACGGCGGACGCGAAAAATCGGCGGCAACTCCATTTCAAAAAACGCAAAAAGCGGACGGATTACCCGCCCGCTTTCGCTTTGAAAAACGCGGAAAACGAACCGCGCCCCGCGCCTTTGCGCCTGCGCCGAACTATTCTATCACAAGCTTGAATTCGTTGTCGGAATCGCGGTTCCACGACAAATCCTGAGTGCGCTCGGAGGCGGCAAACAGGGGGGAGTATGTCCGCATGGAAATCGTCTTGCCGTCGGGCATGAATTCCATGATGCGCAGCCAGCCGTCGCCGCCGTTGCCGAACCAGCCGCCGCAGGACTGCGGGTTGAAGAGCACCAGCGGAATCTTCCTGCCCTTCGCGTTCGTGTAGTCAATGTTGCCCGACATTCTGGCGGGTCTGCCTGAGTGCCCGCAGAGAACGAGCTTCAAATTGTCGGAGTCGTCCGCAAGCTTTTTCAGCACTGCCTCGGCGTAGTTGCGCGGAGTGAGCTTGTACTTCTCGGTCTTGATTACAAAAACCTCCTTTTCGGAAACGCGCAAAATGGAGTGCGTGAGCAGAATCACCTTGTGGTTCTTGAACCTTTCGGAAGTCATGAGCTTCTTCGCCCAATCGAGAGTTTCGTCGCGCGGGGCGAATTCGAGAGAAAGGACAAGCACCTTGCCCCAGTTGGGCAGGTCGAACTCGTAGGCGGCGTTTTCAAGAGTCATTACGCCGCGGGAATCGGGGGCGGTTTCAACCAGAAAATCGCGCCAACAGTTATTTTTTGTTATCGGGAAAT
>DHMA01000102.1:0-1625 GCA_002405555.1 Opitutia bacterium UBA4654 | reverse complement strand
TATTTTGCAAACTGGGTGTCGCGGTTTTCGGAGCAGTAAAAACCGTAGTCGTGGTTGCCCGTGCAAAGAATGTAGGGCAGAACGCCGTCGAGCCGCGAAAACGCGCGGGCGACACTCTCCCACTGCAAGGCCGACGGCACGTTCGTGGTCTCCCTTTTCAGCTTGGGATTCAACTTGGTCAACATGCCGTTGTGCTCAACGAGGTCGCCGGTGCAAAGAGCCGCCTTGATGTTCAGAACGTCCTTGTGCGCGGCAGTCCACGCGGTCATCAATTCGAAAATCGGCTGACTGAAACTGAACTTGGAGTAGGTTTGCGGGTCGCCGAAAAGTATCATCGAAAACGAGTCCTTGTTTTCGAGCGCGGGCGGATTTTTGAGCTTAACGTCGGGGGGATTCGACACGTCGGCGAACGCGGAAACCGCGGAAATTAGCATTGCAAGAAACAGTGGTTTTCTGAGTTTTAACATATATAGAATTTTTAATTTGCGTGCGTTGCATGGGAGCGGCAATGCACCGCCCCCTTTTCGAAACCGATATTTTGCCCCGAATATTTTTTTGCAAGCAAATTTCCCACAGAACACAAGTTGCGAAAGCCGAATCCCAACGCCCCGACACCGACATCGCCTCCCCCCCCCCAAAGATTCGCCGATTTCCAGTTCCGCAAATAAAACCGCCCGCCACCCTAAACTCCACTTTAAAAAACTGCGTATTTACGCAAAAATTTAAAGTACGGGCTTGATTCGGCAATCGACAAGCATGCGTACTATACAAAACCAACGGACGCGAAGCACTTGAACTTGTTGACGGTTTAAACTTCTGTAAATTTCCACAAGGAAATTCCAATCGCCCACCAAGCATAGAACCCGTACCATGCGGCAAATCGGCGGTATAGGCGAACAGATTTTAAGATTTCGCGCGCCGCAGCCTCTTCTTGTCGGAACGCGCAAACCGATAAACGCTTATTCACTCGGCTTTTCGTAGCCTTCGTAGTAGTAGGATTGTTCAAGCCCGTTGAAGATTATTTGGCGGTTGGCGGTTTCGCCTGTCAAGTTCGGCTGCAATAAAAAGCGCAATTCCAAGTCGTTTATCGGACTGCGCTCCATTGACTGCAAATATTGCTCTTTGTCTACGCGCTGCCAATCGACAACTTTTGCAAGAGAGCGTTTTAATATCATATCAAGCCAGATGCGCATTGAACGCCCGTTGCCCTCCATAAAGGGGTGGGCGATATTCATTTCGACGTATTTTGCAATGATGTCCTCGTAGGTGGTTTCGGGCATTTGCTCTATTTTCGCCAGAGCCTCTTTTAAATATAGCGCGTTGGCGAACCTAAACGTCCCCTTTGAAATATTTTTGGTTCTGATTTGCCCCGCAAAGTCGTAAAGCCCGTCGAAAAGTTGCGCGTGGATTTGTTGCAAGCCCTTTGTCGTGCCGATTTCGCACTTATCAATTTCGCCCGACTCGAATAGCCTTTTGGCGTTCTCCAAACTTTGCGCGTCAATATTTTTCATAGGGATTTTATTTGATATAATGATACAAAAACGAAGCGACGCTTTTCAAGTTTTAATGAGCGGCAGACAAAAAACAAATTCGCGGCGGGGGATTGAACTGCGCTTCGCTTGCCC
>DHMA01000032.1:22354-24610 GCA_002405555.1 Opitutia bacterium UBA4654 | reverse complement strand
AGAGCGGCGATGTCGGCTCTGTTGAAAAGCCCCACGATTACGCCGTTTATCAAGGCGCGGAGCGTGTTGTTGTTGCCGTACTGGACGTGAATAAATTTGCCGAACGTTGTCTTGCCGACGTAGAACGGGAAGAAAACGGGGGTTGTCTGGGGAACGCCGAAGTCGAAGTCGGTTTTAAAGAGCACGGAGAGCGTGTCGAAAGCGAGGTTGGGAGTCGCCGTAGCCGAGCCGCCCGTAAAGTACAATGTGCCGCCGTCGGACTTTGCGAGCGCAAGACGCGCAATCATCGCGCGGGTGTCCGTTCGCCAGCCCTCGGGGTCTGTGATTTCGACCGCCTGCGCCGCCGCCTGTTGCGCCTGTTGCGCGGCAAGCTCCGCGTTGTCAGCGGAGTCGGACGCAAGCCCCGCCGCCGCGTTTGCCGTATTTTTTGCGGCGACCGCCGCGTCTTTTGCGTCCTCGGCGTCGCTTGCCCTTTGCGCGGCGATTGCCGCCGAAGCCTCCGAGGACTGCGCCGAGCTTTCCGCCGCGTTTGCGCTGCCCGCCGCGTCGCTTGCCGATTGCGCCGCCGCCGCCTTTGCTGCTTCGGCAGTCAGCCTGCATGCAAGCGCCGTTTCCGCCGCCGAAGCCGCGCTTGCGTCGGAAGCCGCAGCGGATTCTGCGGAAGTCTTTGCGGCGGCTTTCGCGCTTTCGGCCGCGTCTTTTGCGGAAAGCGCATTGCTCGCATATTCGGACGCGTTGCCCTCGTGTATACTTGCCAATTCGGCGGAAGTCTCCGCCGCAGACGCAGATTTTGCGGCGGCTTCCGCGCTTTCGGAGGCGTCCGCTTTCGCCTGCGCAACCTCCGCGCGGGCGTCGGCAAAGGCGGTCATTTCGATTTCGCAAACGGGATTCCCGTTATCGTCGAATCCGAGAAATTTGCCCGCCCGCCGACCTTTGACGGGGAAAGGAGAAATCTTGTCAACCGAACGCAACCCGCATTCTGCCCCACATTCCAACTGCGCCAAAACGCGGACGTTTTTTTGCAACTGCGCTATTATGTCGGAAACAAGCACTTCGCCGGAGGCTACGAGCTGCGCCAACATCGCGGCCGCCTCCGAACGGAAAACATAGACAGAGTAGGGCGTGCCCGACGGATTGGCGACCTTTACCGCCGAATTTGCGGAGTCGAAAATCCATGAGTCCGACTTCGACAAGCCCGCGTCGGTCGAGACAAACACAGTTAAATCCGACGAGGGGTTGTCAATGTCCCACTCAATGGGGACACTGACAGCCGAGCCGTCGGAAGAGGAAGCGGAAATAATATCGTACGCCATACCTCTATATACACACCAACCCCCAAAACAGGGGCGGGCGGTCGATTTGTTAGATTTTAGCCAGTTGTTAATCCGTCAGATTTTCGTAAAGCTTCTGTCCGTCGCGATACAGCGGGAAGAGCGATTTTGCCAGCTTGTCCAAGTCTTCCAGCGCCTTGTCGGCGTCGAATTGCCCCGCGTCGAAAAGCAGGTTTTTAGTGTGCCGAAGCGGGCGCGAAAGCTGCTCGATTGGCGCAAGGCTTGTCCCGTAGTTCGAGCCCGCGCCCTCGATGATTCGTCCGAAGACGAACAAACCGCCGAAAGGCCCGAGCGCCATTTGCTTCAAAATCTGTTCGCCGTCGTCGTCATCGAAGAAACCTTTCAATAGCGCATTCCACAGTACGCCCGAAAGCGCGTAGCTGCCCTCCACGCACACCGACACATAAAAGAGCGTCGAAAGCGCGTCCCAGACGGCGGCGCGTCCTTCGGGAGTTTTCACGCCTAACGCCAGTGCCCTGCGGCACTTCGCATACGCCATTGAAAACATCAACTGCGGCGGCGAGCTGAACAGCCCCAGCGCCTTGCCGTATTCGCCGCCGCGCCTCTGCCAGTGGCTCATGTTGTGGGTTCGCCCCGAAGCCTGCGTGCGCTCGGCAATCTGCCACATGTCCGACATCGCAAGCTTTTTCGCCTCCGCCTCCGAAAAGCCCCTGCGCAAATATTCCCCGACGCCGCTGCGGTAGATTCCCTGCCCGATGAACATAATCGAGAGCTTGTCCGCAAAGCGGTTGAAGAAAAGCGCGTGCCGCTTGTATGCCGCCCAAAATCTGTTCCGGTCGGGCGTCGAAAGCAGTTCCTCCATAATCTGCATGTTGCCGATTTCGAACCTGCGCCGCCCCGTGTCCGAACGGCAGATTTCCAGCGCGGCGGCAAAGCCCTCGGGCGTGAAAAACGACATCATATT
>DHMA01000032.1:0-22252 GCA_002405555.1 Opitutia bacterium UBA4654 | reverse complement strand
AGAACCTGCCGAACGCCCGAACCCAAGTTGAAGCCAAGCAACATCACCGCCGTCAAACCGTTTGTCTTGCGCAGCAATTCGTTTTGGGGCCCGCGCGTCTTGCCCGTTGCAATGTCGGCTATGAACTCCTTCAAGCCCGTCAATACGTCCGCGCCGCAACGCTGTTTGATGAGGTCCTGCAAATCGCCGTCCCCGAAAATTCCGCGCATTTCGATATAGAGTTCCGAAAAGTGCTTGAACTGCGCGTTCTCCGAAATCCTGTCCGTGAAAAGCGAAATCGGGTCTGCGGTTTCGTCTAAGTCGCGCAAGTGCGGCACGCGCTGCGAAAGCGACTTCGGCACAACGGGCACTTGCGGCACTCCCTCGCCCAAATTGCCGCTGCGCTTCACCTTAACGGGCATATAAAGCGCGTCCGCCTGTTCGATTGGCAAGCCGATGACGCGCTTTGCAACCGCGCTGATTGACGGCAGCTCGTCTTTATAAAGCTGCCTAAGCCCCTCTATGAAACGTTTGTCGCCGTCGGAAAGAACCGCCTCAATGCTCTTCAAATAGTCCGCCAACGCCTCTTCGCGCATTTGCGCCTGCTTCTCTTCAAGCGCGTCGATTCGGGCTTTGGCGTCTTCCCATTCCGCCCCCATTTTATCTGCACGGTCGGGGAACTTTGCCCGAATTTCGTCGATTTCGTCTTGAAGCTTTTTGTATTCGGGCGAACGCGCGGCGCGGTGCTCGTAGAAGTTGCGCTCGTAGTTTTTCTGCGCCGCCGAAACATACAGCTGAATCACGTTCGCCAAACTCATCGGTTGGCGCATTCCGTTGACGGGCTTCGAGAACTTCTCATACTCGCCTTTCTTTTCAAGCAGACGCTTCAACGCGTCGTGGAAGTTTGCCGAATACGAATCCTCCACAAGCTTGATGAACCTCTGCTGCGTCTGGAAAACCTCGTTTGCCTTTGCGTTCGCGGCGCGGTCGATTCTCGCCACCAAATCCCTGCGCCACTCCTCAAAGAGTTTGCGCGTCTCGCCCGTGGCGCTTTCGCCCAAAAGCCCTAAGAATGAGTCGAACGGCAGCGAACCGTTGAGAACCTTTCTGATTGCAACGCGCATTCCGCCGTCGCGGGCGGCATTGTGCCCCGACATCTTCAAAGCGTCGGAAATTATCTTCCTGACTGCGGCGTTGCGCTCCTTGCGCTTTTCAACGCGCTCCCTCTGTGCGGCGGTCTCGGTGTCGATTGTCTTTTCAAGGAACTCCAAGGCCTGCGCCATTTCCGCGCGGCTTTTGTCCGCCCAGCCGCCGAACATTTCGAGGTCGTGGAGAACGTTTTCAAGCTCCGCGCGGACGTCCTCCACGTCTTCGCGGATTTTCCCTTTCTCGGCGTCCTGCACAAAGTTTTTGTCAACGTCTTCAAGCTTTGCGATTGCTTCGCGGCGGACATCTTCGAGCGCCTCCGCGTCCATTTTGACATACCTTGAAATGTCGTAAATGCGCTGCTGGACAAGCCCCGTCATCGAACGCTTGTCGTCGCGCTGCATTCGCGACGGCTTCTTGCCCCTGCGCTTCAATATCGCGTCAAGCTTCTCAGTCATAGCTTTCTTCGAATCGCGAACCCCGCGCTTAAAAATGCGCAGGGCTATGTTTTCGGCGCGTAGAGTGTAGTTGTCCACAATTTGCCCCGCTCTGTCGCCGTCTTTGATTTTCAGCGCAACATACGGCTTGCCCGCAAGCTCGGAAATTTTGCCCAATATCCGCTCGCGTTCGATTCCGTACGAAAGTTTTTTTGCCGCGTCGGTGAGCGTTGCCACAAGCGTGTTGCGGTACAACCTGCGCCTTGAAAATTCGTCGAAATCCTTTTGCTTTGCGATTTTCGTCGTGGCGAGCCTGATTTTTGCAATGACTCCTCGCGTATCGAAACGCTCGTCCGCCTGCGTCTTGTCGGAAATTTCCGCGTCGCCTCTTCCGCTGGATTCGATTTCTTCGAGGTCTTCTTCGTCGCTTTCGTCCGCTCTCTTTTCGCTCGGCTTGGGGCGTTCGGGTTCGGCGTCGATGGCGTTTCCTATCGCGTCGGCAACGTCCACGCCGATTTCGTCCGAAGACAGGCCCTTTATGTTTTCGAGGTCGCGGCGGCGTTCGTTTTTCAGCCATTCTTTCAGTCTAGCTTTGATGTAGCCGTATTCCTCGCCGTCGGCGCGGAAAGAGGCGTACATTTCGTCCATAACGTCCCTGCGCCAGTAGAGGTCGCTTTCGGCGCGTTGCAATCCCAAGTCCAGCTTTTCGCCGAACTTTTCCTTGTTGATTCTGTACCGGTCGGCGATTTCCTTTGCGCGTGAAACGGCGTATTCGCGCTTCGTGCCGTCGAACTTGGAGGAGGGCAGGACGGTTTCGAGCTTTGCGGCGGGTATTTTGCGCCCGAGATATATTTCCTTTGCAAGCACAATCGAAGCCCAGATTACGGGATTCTCCGTACGCTCCTGTCTCAACAAAAACCTCAACCGAGAATTTTTTTCTTGATTTTCGAAGTTATTTTCCGAGTCTGTCAACTGAGAGTTGGATTCTTGACGAGCGGAAATATTGCCGTCGCCGCCATTATCCGAAAGGGTAGGTTGTATGGAAGATTGACGGTCTTCCCAAGACGACAACTCTCTTATTATTTTTTTCTTGTTGAATAGTTTTTCGCCTTTTGAGGTAAGAAACAGATTTTTATAGATTACGGCACGCCCCTTGTCTTTGTTTATAATATTTGTGGCAATGTGCCATTTATCCAAATGCCGTCCGAATATAAAAGAATTTGCCTTTGACCCATGGGCTACAATGTCCGCGTCATACACAACATCGGGTAATTTGAAATAGGCGTCTTTATCGACCTCCGCATGGTGATTAAAATGGTGGTCGAGAATGTCCAACATACTTGTATACACATACGCGTCGGTAATTCCGAAATATTCCGTTTGCTTCGGATTCAGCTTGGCAACTTTCAAATCCAGAATTTTTTTCCCGTTGGAATCCAATTTTTCGTATTGGGCTTTTAGAGAATCAAAATCCGTTGCCATTCCCGATTTTTGGATTTTTTCAATTTCGGAAATTACTGATTTTATTGTATCGAAAAATTCCGCATTTACTTTGCCGTCGAATTTCCACCTCATATCGGGGTTCGTCTCGTCGAAACGCTCAGTAAGCGGAATAAGCTCGCCGTTGTCGTCGAACGTGAACGGGTCTTGAAGCTTGACCGCCGAACCTCCCTCGAACGACACATAGCACCTGCCGTCAAGCCTGCCGTCGTAGGCAATTCCCTGAAATCCGCATTTCGATAAAAGCTTGTATTTTTCGTCTTCGTGAAAGCCGATTCCCTCCAACCAGTCTAAAAATGATTCTGTATCGTAGGCTTCGTATTCGAAGTTTTTTTCGGCATTGTCGTAAATGCCGTCGATTTCGGCTTCCGACTTGCCTTTGTTGCGCTCTTCGATTTTTTCGCGTACGGCGTCCCAAAACGTCTCGTTTTCCCTGATTGCATACCGGAAGAAATCTTCGTCCCACGAAGAATGCCCCTCTTGATTAGCCAAACTCTTTTCGTATAAAAGGCGTTCGGGCTTCAAATTCGTGAACCAGTCGAAGACTTTGCCTTCTCCGACCGTGATTTTTAGCGATACGTTGTTGTCCTTTAAAATCGAATCTATCTTCTTTGCGGCGGCAATCAGCTTTTCGCCGTGCGCAACTTCCTTTTCAAACCTGCGGATATAGTTTTTGAAAGTATCCTCGTCGTCGGGCAAGATAAAATCCCTGTCGGCAAGACGTTTTCGCCACCCAGCCAATACGTCGCGCGGCAAATTCCTTTCGATGTCGTCGCATACTTCGTCAACGCCGTATTTATACAAGTCGTCGATAACCCGCCCGAAGTCGGACTGGCTTATCCCTATCTTTTCGGGCGTGATTCCGAACTCCTTTATGTTCCTGCCGCCCGCCGTGATTGTCTTCTGTTTGTCGGCGTCTCTGCGGTATCCCTCGGCAGTTTCTCTCGATGTTGCCAAATAAAGCCCCATACCGTGGGCCTGCGCCCCCTCGCCGTTCTCTTCATACTTGCTCGTAGCGTCGGCCACGTTGAACCCGTCCGCGCCCGTGCCGTGATATACCTTTACATCGTAGCCCTTGCTCTTGGCATAGTCGGCAACCATCTTCACGGCTTCCTCGTAGGCGGCTTGGTCGCCGCCCTTGTAGCGGTCGTATAATTCGCGAAACTGCTTGTTGATTTTTTCAATTTCCGAATCTTCGCGAATGCTCCAACGAATGTCGGGGTTATCCTTGTTGTATGTGCCAACATTTTCCGTTGCCGATTTTATCTGTGTAGAGTCGCGGACAACATAGTCGGTTGAAATCGGAAAATCTCCGCCGTTCCGAAGTTCGCCCGTCAAACCGCCCTCACGAATGTTCCTGCCGATTAGTCCGTCCGCGTCTTGGTGGTTTTCCAAATCCTGTTCGGGCATAACCTTTCCCGCCTGCCACGTTGCGCCTCCGTAGTTGATTTCAACGGGATTGCGGATATTCAAAAAGGCTTCGACAATCCTCCCGCCTTCTTTAATCGAGAGCGGGAAATCCTCCAATGCTTCGACCGTATATTCGTTGTGCGTGATGTCGGAAAGAATTTCACTTACCCCGCCATAGGATAGTTCGCCTGCGTCAAAATCGCCCAAAAGGTTTTCAAAATCGGAAGAATCGCCGAAAATCTCGGAAGCGATAACTTCCAAATCGCGGCGGGAAACGGGATATTTGTCGCCGTTTATCTCCAAGACAAAATCGTTTCCGTTCAGGAAACCGTCGGCAACCTCCTTATTGTCCGAAAAGAAATGCTCCGAACCCTTGAATACGTTGAAGCGCGACGTAGCCCGCGTCCCGTGGTAAACCACAAGAGGCTCGCCGTTCTCGTCCACTACCTGCGAAACATTTCCCTTGACTTCGGCAAGATGTTTTCCGAGTATCAATTTAGACGCTTGGGAAGTGCGCCCTTTGGTGGGCGTCTTGAACACTTCTTCAAGCGTCCTTTTTATTTCCACTTCGTGCAGGTAGAATTTGTTTTTTGTCGGATGCCTTGCAACGATAACCTCGCAGACGTAATTTTCCGCCCCGATTTTCACGGGAGCTATAACTACCGCAGAATCCCATTGCCGATTCTTCCAATTCGTTTCCCGATTGAAAATAAAGCCGTGCTCTATGACATCTTTGACCGCCATAAAAGCCGAGGCTTTTAAGCGTCCCAATCCATGCCCGATACTGTCGTGTATGCCTTCCTTATCCAAGACGACATCGCCAAGTTCCTCGTTGTGGGCGATATTTCCGATTGAGTCGAAATATTCGGCAACTCTATCCGTAAGGCTCGTCTCTGACTTCTGAAATTCCTGTCCCGACAATTCCTTTACGGGCGCAGTGTTTTCAAGAAAATCCATGGCGGCGTACGCATACGCCCGCTTTTCCCAGTCTCCGAACCATTTCTTGAAGTTCGGCGTCCGCACAAGTAGCCACTGCTCCTCTGTGAGCCTGCTCGGCTTTCCGTTCGGGGCGCAGTGGTAGCCTTTCTTCATCGTGCCGTCGGGATTCGTCCACTTGGCTTTCACCTCCTTTATCTGCCGTTCGACTTCCTTTATTTCCTCGTCGGTCGGACCCTCCTCTTTGTACTTCCCGCGCAGGTCGGCGTTTGCGTCCTGTTGGGCGATGTCGGCGGCGTAGTGGTCCCGCGCCTGTTCCAGCTTTTCAATCTTGCTCGGATTTTCCGTCCCGAACATGTCCATGGTGGTCGTGTCGATTTTCTTGCATTCGCGGGCATACTGTTTCAACACGCCCGAAATCCCGCTCGGCGTTTTTGCGTTTTCCTCGAACAGTCCCATGAGGAACATGACCTCGTCCGACGGTGCGGCGCGGAAGAAGTCGCCCTGAGCCGAAAAATCCGCAAGCTTCATACCCTTGTTGCGCATTTCAACAAACAGCTCCACCGCCTGCGAAAGCTCCTCCGAAATGTCGTATTCGGGCTTGTTCGAAAGCTCCGCAAGATTCGCGGCCGACTGCATAAGCCCGCCAACAAGCGCGTTGAATCCCTCCGGATTGTCAAGCAGCCGCTCGACGGTTTCGCGGTTGTCGGAATCGAGCATTGCGGCCAACACGGCGGCTTTTATTCGCGGCGACAAATTCGAGCGCACCGAACCGTCGGAATTTCTGTACATTTCAGAACCTCCGACCTGTTCGAGAAACGCGTTTATGAAATCCGCGTTGGAGGCGGCAAGCACATTGCCGTTGGCGTCGGGGAAGAAATAGTCGAGCAATCCCGCAGCAAGAACGCGCCGCCCGTCGGCGACCGCCTGTTCAGCGACCGACATTCCCGCAATCTGGCTTTTGTTCGAACGCGCCGCAAATTCCTCCGCCGACATTTTTCCGAAATTGTCCACCCTGCGGACAAGCACGGGCTTCTTTACCCCTGCGGGAATTTCCAGCCCCATTTCGCGCGCCCTGTTTTCCGCAAAGCTTCTGTACGCGTCCGCGCGGTCGGATTTCTCCGAGCCGTACGCCTGCCTGATTGCGAGCGTTCTGCCGTTGCCCGAAAGCACCATGCCGCGCGAATCAACAATCGGAGCGCCCAAATCCGTCGTAATGGAGCCGTTCAGGCGTTCGGGGTCGAGATTTACGGCGATGTCGCTCGTCTGCTCTTTCGACGCCCTGCGCGAGCGGTTGCGCGGTTGCAGCCTGTCGTCGAATCCCTCGTCGGTCGAAGTTATCAAGGCGTCGGCGTCGATAACCTGCCACTGCCCCGATACTTCCTCGCCGTTGTTTTCGGGCGTTTTCGCACGCCAATTCTTCGAGGGTTTTGCGTCCGCCGCGCCGACCGTAAATTTTCTTTCCCGCTGCAAAACGTCGAGAGCCATTTGCGCGAGCTTTTCGTCGGCGATTTCCGCAAGCGTCTTTTCTTCGAAGAGCGATTTAAACCAAGCCCTTACTCTCGCCCAAATTCCCCTGCTTTTCGCGTCGATTGCCTTTTTCGCCGCGACGCGTTCTACAACCCCCATTAAAATTTCCTCCGCCACCGCGCGGCCGTCTTCTATGTATTGAAGCGTTCCCTTTTTCGAGTACGCCTCTGGAAGCGACAGACGCGCCATGCTTTCGCCGCCCAAAATGTTCAGTACGTCGTCGCACATTCTTCGGTATCCGCCCAAATCGTTTTCGCGGATATTCTTCATGATGCCGTGCCCGTACTCGTGTACGAACGTCTGCAACGCGTCCAAGCCGTTTTTCAGGTGGGGTTTGAGAATTATGATTTTGCCGTCGGACATCGAAGTGAAGCCCATTGCCCCGTCTTTCGACATCTGTTCCTCCGCCGCTTTGAGCGATATTCCCGAAATTTCGGACAGCTCCTGCGCCGACTCGGCAAACACAACGTTTTCGCGCATGCCCAACGCGTCAATCGCCGATTCCAAAACCGAATATTCCCCGTTTTCGTTCCTGCCGTCGAAAACCGAAATGTCAAGCACGTCTCCGTTCCGCAGGGCTTCGTCGTCGGCCTGCCGCTTTTGCGCAATTTCAATACTCCGTTTAATTGCTTCGGCTTGCGCCTCCCTTGCCGCCTTGTCTGCGGCTTCGAGTTCGACTTTTACCTCTTCGCGCTTTTCGGCGTCGGGGTAGTATTCTTTGAGCGCGGCTTCGCGTCCGTTCGAATCCTTTGCGTTCAAAAATCTGTCGAGAAATTCGCGCCCGCGCTCGTTTCTGCCGTATTTCGACTTTATGTAGGCGTCGTAATCCATGCTTTGCTTGATTACGCCTTTGGCTATCACATTGTTTTTCAAAGTGTCCGAGCCTTTAAAAAACGCCCTAACGGCGCTGCCGGCATTCGCGCCGACGTCCTTTATGTACGCCCGCGACCTGTACGGAACGCCCGCGCCCCAAAATCCGAGGGTGATTAGCGGCATTGTCTTGATAAGCATGCCGCATTCCGCGCGGAATTCGTCGAAAAGCTCGCGCTCGTCGTACGTTGCGCCGGCAAAATCGGCGGCAAATTTCTTCGTCATGTACGAATCGACCGAAGTCGCAAGCTCCGTCGCGGTCTGCACTGCCGCTTCCTTGCCGAGATTTTTAAGCGACTCCTTTATGCCGTAATTGATATATTCCCTGAAATTCGAATATGGGGCTTTCTTGCCTACAAACACCCTGCCGAGACCGCGAACCTGCACCTGTTCCAACCCCGACGCCACAATGCCGTAAAGCGCGGCGGCGGTCGAGGCGGTCGCTTCGTCAACATTGCCGTCGTAGCGCAGGTCTTCGTACATGTTCGACGCTTCGTCCAAATACATCATCGCGGAGCTTGCCGCAATTCCCGCCAACGGATTTCCCGTCGCCGCCGAAACGCCGAGCGTCAGCCCCAAATATTCAAGCGACGTGAATCCGTTTACAAGCGCTTCTTCCAGCGTTTCGCTTACCGCGCCGCGTTTTTCGAAACGCGTTCTGTTGGCGTTCATCAATTCGCGAACCAACTTGCGCCGTTCGATTTGCCTTTTCCCCGCGTCGAAAAGCTTTTGCGCGTCGGTATTTGCGTACGCTTTCGCGAGCATGTGCCCCCCGATAGCCCTGTTGGCGGCGATGTTTCGCTCCTCTTCAAAAGCGTTTTTTAGGGCTTCGACCTTTTGGCTGTCGGAAATCAGATTTCCGTTTCCGTCGATGAGCTTCATTTTCCGCGCAAGCTCGTAAAAACGTATTCCGTCGGAATTGGAGTCGAGCAAATAATCCCTGATGTTGCCCCACCTGTCGTCGGAATCCTCCGCAATCCGCGTCATAACCCTGTCGAAAAATCCGCGCCTCACTTCGGGAGAAAACGCGCCTACCGCCGCCATGAACTGCCGCGTATAGTCTTCGTCGTCGGTCGAGAGCAGATTGTCCACATACGCCTCGGCGGCGGCGTTGCGCGTGTCGAACGCGGTCTTAAAACGGAACGCGTCGCGAATGACCTTGTCGGGATACCCCGCATTGCGCATATTGACGAACGCCTGAAACGTGTTTTTTGCCTCGAGCTTTGCGCGGTATTCCGCCTTTGCCTTTTCGTAGTCGAAGTCGGGATTGTCTTCGGAAACTGTTGTCAGCACGCCGTACAATCCTACGACGGTTTTTTTACGCTTAAAATCGGGCGAATTCGCCTCAACGCGCTTTCGCTGTTCGCCCGCGTCGAGCTTGTCGAAATCCGGAAGCGCATTTGCGTCGCTGCCCTCCGTGAGGACGCATATTTCCTCCAAATATGCTTCCGCGTCCTTTTCGGTCTTCCCGACGCCCATGAACGTTTCCACAAGATAGCCGTTCGGCACGTCGGCAAGGGACGGGTCTATCGCGGCAATGGCGTTCAATATTGCGCCCTGTTTTAGTCCGTCGTCTCCGAGTTCCCTTGCCTTTCGCATTGCCGAAATCGCGGAGTCGAATTTGTCCTTGTCTCCCGCCATGAACGAATCCAACACGCTTGCCGTCCCTTTCAAAGACGCATATTCGGCGGGAGCCGAAAGCGACGCTCCGTCGGAGAATCCGATGTTGACGAAATCGGGAGAGTCGAGGTTTACGATGTTCGAAGCTTTTTTGATGTCGGGTGTTTCCATGTTATTTTCTGATAAATTCAAGTGCTTTTTGTCTGTTCGCCGAGGCGATTGTTTCCGCATAAAACGGGTCTTTTTTCATCTCCTCCACGGTTTCCGAAAGCGAGAGGTTGCGTACCTTTGCGAGGGCTAAAACGCGGGTTCGGAAATCGAGAGCCAATTCGGGATTCTTGTCGGAGGTGTGCCAGTGCGAATCTTTGCCGAGCTTGCAAACGCTGTCGAACTGCGCGTTGAACTGCTTCACGCTTTCGGCGGTCCAGTTTCCGTTGGGCGGAATCGCGTTCGCCGTGTTGTAAATGGCTTCCATTAATTCCTTGCGCGAACTTTTCGGGAACGTCTGCGCCCGCTTCATGAGGGCTGCAAGCTCCGTTCCGTCTTCGTCCGTTTTAGCCGAATAGCGCGATATGTCCGACAGCAGCGAATAAAACCGCCCGCGGTATTCTACCTTTCCCGCCTCGTCGAGCTTTTCGTATCCGCCAAGCAAATCCGCTTCGCGTCGGGCGCGAGCTACGCCGTCGTCTTTCATCGTTTCCGCGTCGATGAAACCGTCGTTTTGGCGGGCCGATTTCAGCGTTTCGAACGCCCTGTTTTTGTTGTAGGTTTTGTAGACGCTCTTTGCCCTGTCCTTGCATTCCAATATTTGCGTGTCCAATTCGGCGCGGGCCTTTGTCTTTTCGTCGGGCGAAAAATTCGAGGCGTCCAAAATGTCTTCAAGCCGCTTTTTGAGCGCGTCGGCGTCCACGGCCTTGTCGGCGAATTCCCTGCCGAACTCTTCCGTCGCCGACTTCATCTGCGCGTTCAGCGCGGATATTTTGTCCGACGTGTCCTTGCGCTTCGACGCCGCCAAGCTTTTCGCCTTTCTGTTCATTTCCGCGAGGGCGAAAACGTCGAACGCGCTTTTTTTCTCGTCGGGCAGGCTTGCAAAACGCGGGTCGCTTCGGATTTCCGAAATCAGCTTTTCCGCCTCCTCCTGCGACGTCGAAAGAACAAGCCTGTTTTTCAGGTCGGCAATGCCGTTTTCGGCGATTTTGCGGGCGGCTTTTTCGAGGTAGATTTTCTTTGTTTCGGGGGCGAGGCCCGAATTGTCCAGCAGAACCTCAACGTTCGCGAGGTCGCCCGAATCTACCATCCTGTCGTAGTTGTTTTGCAGAGTCTGCGCCTTGCGCTTTTTCCGCGCGTCGAGGAACTGCCCCATAGCCGAGGCGAAGTTTTTTGCGCGGCCGTCTTTTTCCATGAGTCCCAGCGCGTCGCGGCTTTCGCCCCACGACGTATTGTCTTTCGCCCATTTCGCCATGTGCGCGTCCACTTTGTCCATTGCGGCGTTGAACGCGTTTTCGTATTCGGTTTGGTCGTGGATATTCCGCTCCGAAAGCTCGCGCAGAGCCGCCTGCGACCTGTCGAAATACTCAATCTGCGCGTTGACGGTTTCGAGCCTCACTTCCGAATTTTTCATGTCTTTGGAAATTTCGAACATCGAATCCGAGATATGCCGCATGCCCGCCGCGAGCCTGTCGTTCGCCTTTTCAATCGAATATATTCCCGCCAAGCCCGTGTTGTCGTTTACGACGGTTCTCGGTAGCGGTTTGTCGGTCGGCGACACGCCGCGTTCCCTGCCCAAGTCTATTCTGCCCATTTATCGTGCTTTCTCTTAAAATAAGTTTTTCTTTCCCTTCGCGTCTTTACCGTCGCGTCCGTACGAACTCATTTCGTAGCCCTGACGCGCCACGCCAGCCATGCCCGAAAGCCCCATGCCGACGGCGGAGGTGAGTCCGCTTGCCTGCGTGAGGCTCGCGCCAGAATATCCGAGCGAAAGCACGTTGTCGGCGTCGGTAAGCAGCATTCTCCGCTTTTGTCCGCTCGCCGATTCCTCCATGACTGTGTCAAGCTCCGCCTCCGCCGCCATTGTGCCGAGCGAGTCGGTCGGCGTGCCCGACACCGACACTCCGCTTGCCGCGTAGCCCGCCTCTGCGGCGGCTATCCTGCGCATTGCCTGCCTGCGGGCAACCATGGAACGCTGGAGCTGGTTTTGCTCCTCCTGCTCCGCCTGCGCCCGCAGATTGTCCGACTGCGCCTCCGCGTTTTTTCTCTGCTGTTCCGCCGCCGCGTTCGCGCTTTGTATCTGCGACACCACCCCGTAGGCCGTGCTCGCGGCGGTCAGAATCAGACTCGCAATTCCGAAGAAGAACCCCATGTTTTATCCTTTCGCTTTTACGGCGATTGCCGCCACTTCAAACGGGGCGCAACCGTCCGATTCTATTTCGATTGCCGCCTCCTCCAAATATCCGCAGTCGCTCGCGCCCGTGTAGCGGTAGTCGCGCGGGCTTGCGTCGGCGGCGAACACCTCAGATTCGCGCGGGCGCACGTCCTGCCAGTCGTCCGACACCGCGTCGCCGTTTTGGTCGAAGCCCGACACCCTCAAACGCCCGCAGTACGAGTCGGGCATGTACAGCCGCACGTTGAAAACCCTGACGTTGCCGTCTATGAAAAGCGGCGTCGTCTTCACGCGCGACACATAGCCGACCGACGTTTCGAGACCGTCGGGAACGGCCGCGCCGTCCGAAATCGGCACGCAGTCCAACCACACCTTGCCCTCCGCCTCGTTCGGGTCGAGCCGCTCCAAACACAGGCTTTCGCCGCGCCTGACCGCAAGGAACACGCTGCGGAACTTCCCCGCCGATACCGCGCACGCTCCGACCACGCCGTCGCCGAAAGCGAACCTCGACCACGCCGCGACGTTGTTTTCGCGGTCGTACGCAAACACCGCAAGCTGCCCGTCGCCGCGCAGCGCAAAAACATCGTTGCGCGGCGAAAGCCTGTTGAAAACGCACTTTACTCCGCCGCCCAAAATGTCGGGGTTCATCGTCGTAAGCGAAACCGAATTGTACGCGTCGCTTGCGAAGTCGTAGACAATGCTTCCCATTTCGCGTCCGCCGCGCCGCACGTAGAAAACCATGTTGCCTACTTTCGCGGGCATTATGTATTCCACGCCGTCGCACGACTGCTCCGCCGCCTTTACGATTGAAGCCGTCAGCGCCTGTCCCGCGTCGCGGCTGCCCAAACTCCACTCCGAATTTCCCAGCCCAATCATCAAATCTTCGCGAGAGACGAGCCACGACACGGGTTCGCCGTCGTCGCACGCGAGCGTGTACGCCAGCGGGTCTGTGTCCAAGTTGGATACGCTGCGGAAGTTGTCCCAGTTGTTTGTCTGCGAAAGCCACACCGTCGAGGGCTTCGCCCGCGTGCCGGCAAGCGTAAGGCGTTCTTCGTGGATTTCGACCGCGCGGGGATAGCCGTACGATTCGCTCCAAGCCGAGCGGAATACCGCCGACGACTTAAAATACGCCCTGCACGGGTTGACGAACTCCACATTCGCCGAACGCGGCGACTCCACAGAAATTATCCGAACCCACGCGCAGCAGGCGGCGTCGGTGTAGACGTTGAACATGCAGCCCTCCTTTGCGTCAGTCAGCTTTTCGCCCGACGATACTACAACCGTGTTCTGCTCTTTCATTCGTACGCGCACGATTGCGTTGGCGTCGTAGATTTCGCGCATGAACTCGTCGTTGTCCGCGCCCTGAACGGAGCTTGTCCGTCCGATTTCGTGCCATGATTCGCCGTTGTCGGTCGATTCCTCCAAGAGCAAAACGCCGTCCCATACGCCGCCCTGCGGCTTCACGCGGATGTTTCCGAGCGGCGTAAACGCGCAGGACACCTTGCCGTCAACGTCAACAGCGCGGACGGACGTTGCGTTCGTCTTGCCCGTCTGCCAGCGGTAGGTTCGCTTCGCCTCGTCTGAGTACTCAATCTTGATTTGACTGCCTACCATGGACGCGTCGAACCAGTCCGTGTCGGCGGACAAAACGCCGACATCGCCCGACATGCAAACCGCGTCGGCTTTCGATTCGTCGCCGAGCGAAAGACACACCGATTCTTCGGGCGTATCGAGCGACGGCTCGAACGCCACCGCCTGCGACACTTCGAAGCCGCTTCCGTCGAAGCTCAATTTTTTCGGCGCAAACGACGAATGCGCAAGGAATATCCAGCCTCCCGCCTGCTTATACTGGAACTCCCAGAGCGCGTCCGAGGGAATCTGCGTGTCCACGTTTTCGCAAGCCGCGACGCCGTTTGCGTCGTACGCCGACATCAGCAAAACGCGGCTGCTTTTCCACACAAGCGAATTGTCCAGCGCAAGGTTGGCGTACAGCGCCGACGCAACCCGCGCGTCGAATGCCGACGCCCCGTGCGGATATGCGACGGGAACGGCAAAGAGCAAATACGCAATGTCCGCCGAACGCGGCGAGCCGTCGAGCGGAACAAGCGTCGTGCCGTCCGCCGCGACTCCGTAAACGTTGATGTTGTCCGTGATTTCCCCCACGGCGGCTTCTTCGCGCCCGCCGACGCTTGCGCCCGTCGGGTTAAACAGCAGCTCCGCGCTCTTGGATATCGCGTGCTCCACGCGGATAAAATCGTAGGCAAGCGGCGCGGGATTGCCGAAAAACGACGCCTCCCAGCCGTTTGTTTCGGGGAATGCCGCGTGGAACTCGCCGCTGTCGCACTGACAGTCGAGCCCGAAATTTTTTGCAAACGCGCAGAGACTTTGCGCGTACGACAAATATAAATCCGCCTTGCCGTCCGCAACCGCGCCGTCGGAGCCCCAAATTCCGTGCTCCGTTTGTATCGACTCTTTGTGCGCGGCAAGCTCCGCTGAAAGCCCCAATGCCTGAAAAACCGCAGTCCACGCCGCAACAAGCGCATTCCCCCACGCAATCTTGGCGGCGTCGTCGGTCGCGCCCGACTCGTCCCACGCGTGAGTTTTTTCGAAGAGCGCCTTGATGTCGCCGAGCCCGCCGCTCCACACAATGCCCGTGTTTACGCGCGTTTTTCCGTCCGCAAACGAAAGCGACGACGGCTTGAACGCGTCGGGCACAAGACAGCCCAGCGAATACTTGTCGGAGTACAAGTTCGCCTTTCCCTCTTTGAGGGCGGACAGCGCGTAGCTTAAAATCGGCTCAACCGTGTTGTCGTCGAAAGCGCCGCCGTAGTTTGCGTGGTTGGAGTACCTCACAACGCGCGTATTTCCGCCCGAGAGCACGCGGCACATCGCCTCGTTCGTCCCGTTCTGGAAGTCGGCGACAGTGTAGTACGCGTTCGATTCCGACATGTCGAAGCCCACGATTTTAAGCCCCCACATGTCGCCGCGCACGGCGGAATGCACCGTGAAAGAGCCGTCCCCGCTTCCCTCAGCCGAAAGCCCCGCGGCAAACCGCGTTCCGTTTCGATACGCGTCGTACGCGCCGCTTTTGCGGATTATCACGAATTTGTCGCCCGCCCGCACCGTCTGAGCAACATCGGAATTTATGCGGAGCTTCCCCGTTTTGTCGAAATGAACCGCAATTCCGTTCTGCTCGAAAAAATCCAAATCTACTGAGGGCAGGGGAGAGGGCAGCGTGAAGCATACCGAATACACGGCAGGCAACGACATCGGCTTCGACGCGCACGAGAACGTCTCCGACGCCGACACGGCGGGCTTGAACGCAAGCACATACGCGCTGTCGCGGTTGTACTCAAACGGCACAAGCCGCACATCGTCCCCGCTTCCGCCGAGACTCCGCAGAAACTTCGTGCCCGCTCGGCGGGCTATGCCGCCGAGGGGCGAAACGTAGAAGTTTTCCAGAACTTCGCATGCGCTCGCGTGCTTTTCAACGTCGTTTCGCCACTTGAATCTTTTTGAAATTTCGCCCGCGTTGAACGAGCGCCTTGCAACCTTTATATCATTCGCCATACCTCTATATACACACCAAACAAAAAAGGAGGGGCGAACCCCTCCCTGTATGGCAAACATTCGGAAAAAAATACTAGTCGCCGCCGCCCGCCTGCGTGGGCTTTGAGGTGTTTTGAATGTCGAAAATCACCTCGCCCAAGTCGTCGATTCGCTTGCAGTCCGCGCTCTCCATGATTTTGAAGAACACGTCGAAGTCCATGAGGGCGTCCTTCGCCATGTCGTGTTCGAGCGGCGAGTAGGGCACCCATGCGAGCGCGTCGTGAAGCCAGAAATACATCTTGCCCGAATCGATGAGGTTCGAGGGAATCCAGTGCACGCCGAACATCGAGGGAACCGTTCCGTTGCGGAGGTCGTCGCCCTTGACGTAGTCGGTGTTGTAGATTTTCTCGAAGTTTTCGGTTTCAATCATCGCCATGTCGTCCGTGTTGACGAGCGCGTAGATGTTCGTCTTGTCGGGGACGTTCGCCTTGCGGAACTGCGCCTTGATTCGCGGCAGGTCGGTTATCACGCTGAATTTGTTCGCGGTCTTCGCGTAGAGCGTCTGCGAGTCGGGCAGGTTGACCGAAGACGTCGTATTGCCGATTCTGCGCGAAACGCTCGACGCTTTGAGGGCTTCGAGGAACACTTCCTGCCTTTCGTCGAAGACCATTTGGGCGATTGCCGCAACCGTTCGGCTCGTCGGGTCGTTGCCCATGACGATTTCCTTTTCCTTTTTGAACTGGTGTCCGCCCTTGATTGTTTGCGAATTTGAGACCGTGTAGTATTCCGTGATTTCCTGATGTTGCGTCATCATCTTCACGAAGTTCGCCATGGTCTTGTTCGCGGCGGAGAGCTTCTCCCAGTCGTCGCGCGAGAACGTCTCGCGGGTTTTCACGCGCGAAGCCTTTGTGGTAGAGTCCGACGCGCTTTTCGTCTTCATCTTCCAGCTGGGAATCAGGTAAGAGTCCGAACCGGGCGACGGTTCCCTCGCGCAGCAGAGCGAGAGGTCGGGGGATTTGTTTCTGCCGAGAGCTTCGCGGACGTGCGCCCCGTAGCTCTCCTTGTATAGATTGATGTCCATTTTCGGTTTTCCTTTCGGGGATTGATTTTTTTGTTGAATTACGCCGTATCCGCGATTGCGGGGGCTGGGCGGCGTTGACCGAACCGTTCGGGAAAACCGGGGTTGCATGCGCAAAGTATCCGCTTTCAATTACCGTATACACACGGGCGCAAAAAAAAGGGGAGTCCGCGCGGGACTCTCCCTTGAAACACCCTGCAAACTCCGCTTAAAGCGAGGCGGCTTTCTGCCTGTAAATCTCGTTCGCCTCCGCGATGAGCGCGGCGTGGTCGGGGTGCGCCGCCTGATAGTACGCGGGGTTGGCTTTGAGCTGCGCAAGCCGCTCGTCGGGCGAGACGGACTTCCCGTCCGCGCCGCGTATCGTCGATTCCCTCGACGCGCCTATCACGCTGTCGAAAGCCTTTAAAACGCGCTTGTCGTAGAGCAGCCCCGCGTCGTCAAGCTCCTTGCGTATGCCGAGTTCGTCCACGCGCCTTAGAACGGCGGCAAGACGCTCGTCGTATTTGTCGCCCCATTCGTTGTCGGCCGAAAGCGTCCTTTTCGCGTCTTCGGCTATTTCCTTTCGCGCCCGCGCCTCCGCCTCGACGATGTCGGAGACAATCCCGCTCCAACGCCCCATGACGCCCGATACCTGCCTGTCGGTCATTCCGAGCCTGAAACACTCCTCCTTGAACGCCTTGAATTTTTCGGCGTCCACGCCTGCGGCGGAAACGCTTTCGGGGGCGGTCCAAGTGTACTTGTCCGCGCTTTCGGGGCGTCCGAGCTTCGCGTAGAACGCGTCGCGTATGTCGGCGGGCGTGGAGTCGTCGGGAATGCCGCGCCCGATGAAAGACTGCGCCTCGTTGAAGCTCTTGGCGAACGCGTTTACGTCCTTGAAGCCCCTGATTTTTTCGGTGAGCAGTTCGGGCTGAATGCCCGCCGCCTCGTACCAATTTCCGCCGGCGGGGTTTTGTTCCGCGCCGCCGTTGTCAATATTCCGGTTCTGTGGTTCTTCCATTCTTTCTTGCTTTCTTTACGGGTTTGATTGCCGACAATAAGTCGGAAAATAGCGAAGCCCTGCCGAGGTCGTAAGCCTCGCGTCGGGCGTCGGGCTGAAACGATACCCTCCTGTCGAAGCCCGACATCTCGCGCAGAATTTCGAGGATTTTTTCGCCGTCGTATGTCGAAAAAAAAGCCTCCAAGGTCTTTCTTTGTTCTTCCGTCATAAATTACATCGCGTTTACCATTGTGTCCTGCGCCGAACCCCTTTCGGGCGTCTTTTGCAGGTCGATTTTGTTGATAAGGCTTGCCGCCTGTTGCGCCTGCTGCTGCTGGTTGAGCACTTCGAGCGCCTCCGCAATTTCCTCCTCGTCTTTGAGCGCGTCGTTAGAAACGTTGTTGTTGCGCGCGTAGAGCTTGATGATTTTGTCCATGTCGAGATACGCGCCCGCAAGCGGCGCGTTCTGGATTGCTACGACAAGCTCGCCGACCATGCGGACGAAGTTGATGATGTTTGCGTTGAGCACGCCTTTGAGCTTCGTGTCGAGCCGCGTGTTGTAGACTACTTCGAACTTCGGCATGCCGTTTTTTCTGTCGAGATACTGTCGCGGAATCTTAATCCTCCCCCGCGCGAACAGCTCCCGCGCGACGCGCGTGATAAACGGCGAGAAAAACTCCGCGTGCAGGTTCGCCAAGACGGGGGAAATCCCCTGTATCATTTCGTCGTAGCGCAACTGCGCCTCCGTCGCCGTCATGTTCTTGCGGTCTTCAAGGTATTGGAAAACGTCGTTGTAGAAAATGCTCTCCACCTCCGCCTTTTTCTGCGCGGCAAATTCGAGCGGCGACTTCAAATCGCCTACGGGCGACCAAATCTTGATTTCGCCCGCGCCCGAATCCCACGGATTTATCGCCCCGAACTCCAAACTCATCTTGTCCGCGACGTCCGACGGCGCAAATACGATTGGCTTCGCCGAACCCTCGACGTTTTTGAGATAGCTCCAAATTGCGATGTTGATTGACTTCAACGCGGGAATTGCGCTCATCGACGGACTGCGCCCGTAGATTTCGCCCGTGTCGTAGAAGCGCGGCGTCTGGTACGGCATGGTGTCGTAGCCGCCCTCCAATACCACTTTCTGCGCCTTTTCCTCAACGTACACGCTCGCAATCGGCTTGTTTTCGGGGTTGGTCTTTCTCCTGTCGCGCTTGCGGCGCGGATAGACCGCGTGGATAAACGTAAAACGCGTCTCCTGCTCCTTTTCGTCCGACGCCGCCTTGCGTATGTCCTCCGAAAGGTTTTCCTCTCCGAATTCCTGAACCGCCTGCCGCGCTGTGTATTCGAACGAGCGGAACACGGTGTCGATTGCGCCTTTCGAGTTTTCCGCGATGCAAATGCCCTCAGGCACGTTCCACTGTCGGCAGACCAGCTCGTCGTTCTCGTTGAACTCCGAATAGAACGCGCCCGTCCCGAAACCGCAATACCCGCGCAGAAAACGCTGGTAGACGGGCACGCAGTTCGAGTTCGCAATCACTTCGAGCGTCGTACGCGACGCCTCCTGCATGACCTTATCGAGCGCGGCGTCCACGATTTCCGTGCCGTTGACGCGTTTTCGGACGGCTTTGAGGTCGAACCACTGCTCGCCCTGATAAATCGTGGAGGAAAACAGCCACGACGCAAGCTTGGTGAGACACGCGACGCCCGTTATGTCTATGGGCTGGCGTTTCTTCCCGCCGCGCGTTTTAGGCGCAAACACGCCGAGCGGATAAAAGGTCGGCAGCGTAAACCTCGCGCAATCCTGCCAAACCGCGCTCCATTTCGAGTGCTCGCTTTTCAGCGCGGAAAAGCGGCGGCAAATTCTTTGGGCCAAGTCCATGACGTCAACCGAGGGTTGTTTTGCTCCCTCCGGCGGCGGGCTTTTGCGTTCCCGCGCCGAGCAGGGAGGTCCAGTAGAGATTCGAGGCGCTGCGCGAGTTCGCCGCAAGGCGTCTGCGCGTGTTCTCGTTGGCGGTTTTCACGTCCTCGTTTTCGTAGGTGGTCGCGGGCGCGGTCTTCGCGACCTGAACCGTCCCGCCGCTGTTGAATTTTCCCATTTTTAACGCTCCTTGATGAAGATGTTTCTGTATTCCGCGCCGTTTTTCGAGGCGCGTCTGAACCCGCATTTGAGCGCAAGCGCCGCAATGCGTTCATCGTCTATATACACATGAACGCGGTTTTTAAGGGAACGGATTACATTGAACATCGCGCGTTTGCCTGACAGAATGTGGCATGGCTTCGCAAAACGCGTCGTTCCGAACATGAAATGCGGAATCTCCGAGTCTCCGTACCATTCGAACGCGGCGTAGCCGAGCGGAAGAAAGCTGTCTGCGTCGTAAAAGAGGTAGCACCAGCCGCGTTTGAGGTGCTCCGCGACGGAACAGTCGGGAGTCGGAAGCGGAAGAATGTCGGAGAGCCTGTGGGTCTGCGCCACAACGTCCAACATCTCCTCGATTTCGAACAATTCGGGGTCTGCCACAACGTACATCATCTTACCAGTCCTCAAAATCCCGCGCTTTCGGGAGAATCGCCCCGCGATTGGTCCGACCGACGCCGAGCGCGGACGGCGTAAGATTGCCCAACGCCCAGTATCTGATAGCGTCTATGCCGTGGTTGTTTCGGTCTTCTGGCACGTCGGTTATCTCGCCGTTGGGCTTTTTGACGAACGAGTAGTTTTCGAACTCCCTGATTAAGTCCTGCGACGAACGCGTTATGAAAATCCTGTGCTGCTTCAAAAGCTCTATTCCCGCAAGGATAGACCCCGCGCCCTTGCCCATGCCCCGCGCGTTGTAGCCGGCGGCCCTCAACTGCGCAATGGCTTCGGGGTCGGCGCAATCGCAGTACATGCGGGCGGATTTCGACACGTCCAAGTCGTTCATCAAGCCGACAAGCGACGGCACGTTCGGGTTGTCGTAGCTCCGTCCGACAAGCAAGCCGCGCTTGTATACAACTTGCCGAAAGAAAAGCGCGTCGTTTTGCAGGGCGCAGTCCATGAGCGCGGTCGGGTCCTGACTGTATCCGAAGTCTACGCCGTTGCCCGAACGCTGGCAGACGTTCCACGCGGGATAATCCGCGTCGTCGATTAAGTCCCACCTATAGCGTTCGAAGACGAGGTTTTCGCGGACGCCGCGCCTACCCTCGCCGTAGACGAGCCATTTGTTCGCGTCGGCAGTGCCACGCGCAATGTTTTCGGCGGTCGGTTTCGTCTTTTCGATTTCGTAGACCTGCTCAGCCGTCAAGTTGTCGAGGTTGTCTTTGTATGTCGAATGGCAGTACGCGTACGGCGACCCGTTCGCCATAATCGTGTCGAAAATCCAGTGGTCCGTCTGCGAGGGATTCCAGTCCGCGATTTTGAGAAACGTCGTGCGAATCGAAATTTGGAACTGCGCGTCGTTGCTTATTTCCATTGCTTCGTTGAACCACGATATCGTCGCCTTTTTCCCTTGCAGCTTCTGCGGGTCGGACGCCCCGTGAAACGAAAACGTCGAGCCGTTCTCGAACGTGTACGTCAGCGTGGACTTGTTCCACACTCCCGCCGAATCGAACGCCGACACCCACTGCCCGTTGCGCCCCTCTCCGCCGAACTGGTGAGCCATGATTTCGATGAAGTCGGCTACGATTGTGTCGCGGCAGGTCGTGCCGTCGTTGCGGTAGGCGCGGACAACTATACTGTCCTGACCGATGATTTCGGGCTTCATGCACAATATCGCCAAAAACGAAATAATCGCCCACGTTTTGCCCGAACGCGACGACCCCTCCAATAAGAACCACGGCAAATTCTCGCCCGCCCTGCGCCTGTTGAGCGACGCCCACAAAAACGATAGGTTTTTGTTAGGCTGAATGTCCACATTAACCGCCATTTTCGTCGCCTAAAAGATTTCCCAAATTGAAAACTATGCCCTCGCCGCGCACGTTGAAATTGTTTTCGGACCAGCCGTTCATGCGGTTGTTCTCCTGAATCGCCTGAATGCGGGCGCGGACGTCGTTTGTCGGGCTGCGGGCAATGTCCGCCAAAATCCGCAGAGTCTCCTCCCTGCCGAGGGCTGCGGCGCGGGCGTTTTCGGCTTTGAGCCAGTCCACGCGCGCGCGCACAAGAGGCTTTGTATAGAGCTTTGCGCTCTCAATCCTCGCGGTAGACGCCTTGCAACCATAAACAAGCTGATAAGCCTCCTTTTCGGTCTTACCGTCCGCGACAAACTGCGCAAACCGCTCCCACTTTGAGTTTGCAAGCTCCGTCGAGCCTTGCGTTTCTGTCGATTGCGTCGGAGATTTCGGAGTCATAGTCGATAAATTTTTTGCGCTTGAAATATTTTCTGCGAACGCGGAAAGCTTCGGTTTTCACAATGTATTCGATGTACGATTTCGGATTTCGCAACCGGTCAATGCGCTTCCAGTTGCGCCAAGCCCGAAAGAGCGCGTTCTGTAAAACGTCGTCCATGTCCGAGCGCGACAAATCGGCATGGCGCATTCTGAGCGCGTTCAGCGCAACTCTTCGAAACGCGACAATAAGCGCGTCATTCGCCGCCCCGATTTTCCTGCACTCGTCAAGGATTGCGCCCAACTCCGAATTCCTCCGCGAATCCGAACTTACCCCGTTTGTTGCCATGCCCACGAATACATTACCGCGCGCGCGAGGCAACAAGCCTAAATACTGGGAATTTATACCCCATTTTGAGACAAAATGAGACATTTTTTCAAAAACCTCTTGACTTATTAAAACTAATTACGAAAAATACAGTCCTATGGATAAAGAAAACATAATTAAACAAAAAGTTATATCAGAGATTAATGGCGACAACTACTGTGCA
>DHMA01000037.1 GCA_002405555.1 Opitutia bacterium UBA4654 | reverse complement strand
ACGAAAATCCTTTCGAAAGACGGCTTCAAGGTGATGGCGTACATCAACGCAGATCCCGTCCTTGCGCTCCGTCTCCAAGACGCGGGCGCGGTCGCCGTCATGCCTCTGGGCGCGCCAATCGGCACAAACAGGGGCGTCGAGACGCGCGGGCAGGTCGAAATAATCATAGAGCAGTGCGACGTCCCCGTTGTAGTAGACGCGGGCATCGGGCTTCCGTCGCACGCGGCGGAGGCGATGGAAATGGGGGCTGCCGCCGTCATGATAAACACGGCGGTTGCGGCGGCGTCCGACCCAGTCGCGATGGCGAAGGCGTTTGCGGCGGCGGTCGAGGCGGGGCGCACGGCAAAGCTTACGGCGTCTTTCGAACGCGGGGTCTTCGCCTCGGCGACAAGCCCGCTTACGGGATTTTTGGAGTAGACCGCAATGAAGGACACTTTTTTGGAGGAATTGCGCAGCCGCGACCTGCACGCGCTTTCGGAAATTTCGCGCAAAACTTCCGCGCGGGAGGTCGAGCGCATTTTGCGCAAGGGGCGCGCCGACACGCTCGAAGAGTTCGCCGCGCTGATTTCGCCCGCCGCCGAAGCCTATTTGGAGCAGATGGCGCAGCTTTCCGCGGCAATCACGCGCAAATATTTCGGGCGCACAATGCGCATGTTCGCGCCGCTTTACGTCAGCAACGAGTGCATAAACAACTGCGTCTACTGCGGCTTTGCGCACAGGCATTCGATAGAACGCCGCACGCTTTCGCTCGAAGAGGTCAAGCGCGAGGTCGAGGCTATTTACAGGCTCGGCTTCCGCAACATTCTGCTTGTAGCCGCCGAGAACCCCAAGCTTGTCTCGTCGGGCTACATGGCGGACGTCATCGACATCGCGATAAAGCGCATGCCGTCGGTCTCGATTGAAATCGCGCCGTCGCGCGTGGTGGACTATAAAAAGTACGTCGACGCGGGCTGCGAGGGGCTTACGGCCTTTCAGGAAACATACGACGAAAAGGTGTATCCCACGCTCCACCCGTCGGGGCCGAAATCGGTGTTCTGGTGGCGTCTCGGCACGCCAGAACGCGGCGCGGAAGCGGGCATGCGCAAGCTCGGCTTGGGTCCCCTTTTGGGCGTCAACGAATGGCGTTTCGAGATTCTCGCCGTCGCGCTTCACGCAAAATTCCTCTTCAAGCGCGCGTGGAAGAGCCAGATTTCGATAAGCCTGCCGCGCATGCGCCCCGCCGCGAGCGGCTACATTCCCGCGCCCGAAAATATCCCCAACGACCGCGAAACCGTTCAGGTTATGTGCGCGCTTAGAATGTTTATGCCGCGCCTTGCGATAGTCGTTTCCATGCGCGAAAGCCGCAAGTTCCGCGACGGGATAATGGGGCTGGGCGTCACCCAGATGAGCGCGTTCAGCAGCACCAAGCCCGGCGGATACGCCGACCGCGAGGAAAGCGGCGAGCAGTTCCATATCGACGACGGCCGCACGCCCGCCGAGTTTGCCGAAGCCCTGAAAAAGCACGGGCTTGACCCCGTCTGGAAAGACTTCGACGCGGCGTTCGTGTCGCGAGGTTCGGAGTAGATTTTCCCGCGCCTCGGCGCGTTTTTTCTTCAACAACAAAAGTACTTAATATGAAAAAAATAGCTTCCGTTTTTACATTGATTGCGTGTTGCGCCTGCGCCTACGCCGCCTCGGCGGGCGCGTGGACGGTTTCGGGGAGGGCGTCGGCGACGCCCGACGGCGTTCTGCGCCTTGAAAGGGGCGCGTCCGCGCTGCTTCCGCCCGAAAACAACGGCGGCGCGTTTGCCGACTTCGAGCTTTCCTGCGAAGTCCGCACGTCGCCGAACGCAACGGGCTTTGTGGCGTTCCACACCGATTCCGCGTTCTCGAAAGGCTATAAAATCGCGCTCGACAATTCGGCGGAATCGAAAACGTGGTGGCGCAAGACGGGCAGCCTGCTCGGAGTGCGGAACGTCGTAAAGCGCGTTGGCGCGGACGGCGAATGGCTGAGGCTTTGCGCGAGGGTGTCGGGCAACCTTGTCGAAATTTCGGTAGACGGGCGGAAGCTTGTGGAGTATGCCGAGCCCAGAAATCCGTACAGGCTTCCGCAAAACAAAAACGCGCGTCTGGAAGACGGCGCAATCGGCGTGAAATGCGATTCGGGCGGCTTTGTGGAGCTTAGAAATTTCAGGGTGTCGAAGCTCAAAAAATCGGCGGCGCGAGCGCAGGCGGAACCCGAAACGGCGGACGGCGTCATTGCCCTCCACCAGTCCGACTTCCCCGTGCTCGACTACCACGTCCACCTTAAAGGCGACCTCGACGCCGAAAAGGCGAAGGCGCAGTCGCGCAAATACGGCATAAACTACGCAATCGCCGTCAACTGCGGCAGGGACTTCCCGATAGACAGGGATTCGCTCGCGCTCGAATTTTTCGAAAAGAACAAGTCGCAGCCGTACATCGTCGCAATGCAGGCGGAGGGGCGCGAGTGGACAAAACTCATTTCCAAGCCCGTCCGCGCAAAATTCGCCTACTCGTTTACCGATGCCATGACTTTCGAGGATAGAAGCGGAACGCGCGTCCACCTTTGGATTCCCGCCGAAGTAAAAGTGGGCGACAGGCAGGAGTACATGGACATGATTGTGGAGAAAATCTGCGGCGTGCTCGGCGAGCCCGCCAACATCTACGCCAATGCGACATACCTGCCCGATGTTCTCCAACCCGAATACGCAAAACTTTGGACTCCCGCCCGCCGCGCAAAAATGCTCGACGCTCTGGTTCGCGGCGGCATGGCTCTGGAAATCAGCGCGCGATACAAAATTCCCGACGCCGAATTTGTGAAGGCGGCAAAAGCCCGCGGCGTGAAATTCACATTCGGCAGCAACAACGGCAACTCCGATTTCGGCAAGCTTGAATACTGCCTGAAAATCGCGCGGGAGTGCGGGCTTACCGCCTCCGACATGCTAAACCCCTACGAGTGCCGTCCGCGCTGATTTGCCGCCCGCCGATTGCGCCGCGCTTTTTTGCGGCACACTCCGGCGGACAGTGCGTGTTCCGCAGAGCGGGGCGCATTTCCCGTTTGCGCGTGGGTTTGTTCTGTTTTTGCGCCGCGCTTCGGCTTGGCTTTTGCCTTGCCGATTTTTTTTGCGCTTGTCGGAAGCTTCGCGGCGGCGCGTTATTTGCGCGGCTTGTTTTGCCTACGCCCTGTTTTTGCCCGTGCGCAAAACGAGCTGCCCGCAGGCGGCGTCTATTTCCGAGCCTTTTTCGCGCCGCAGTGTGCACGACACTTTTTCGGCTTTCAGCAGGTTTGCGAACGCCGCGCGTCTTGGCGCGGGAGAGCGTTCCCAGTCGAGCGCGTCAACCCTGTTGTAGGGAATCAGGTTGACGTGCGCGTGGAGGCGTTTTGCGATTTTCGCAAGCTCCCCCGCGGCGTGCTGCGAGTCGTTGACATCTTTTATCAAAATGTATTCAAGGGTAATCATTCTGCCGTTTGCCGCCGCGAACTTTTCTGCGGCGGGCAGGAGCTTTTCGAGCGGGAACTTCCCGTTAATCGGCATGATTTTCGAGCGTATTTCGTTCGTCGAGCCGTGCAGGCTGATTGCCAGCCGGTAGGGGAAGTCGGAGCCGGCAAGGCGTTCGAGAACGTCGGCGATTCCGCTTGTGGAAACCGTTATGCGCCGCGCGCCGAACGCGAACTTGTCGGGCGCGTTGAGAACCGCGAGCGCGGCGAGCAGGTTGTCGGCGTTCATGAGCGGCTCGCCCATTCCCATGACGACCACGTTTTCGAATTCGAATTTGCGCGTCTTTTTGCCGTTGCGCGTTTCGTCGACCGCAAACGGCAGCATTTGCGCCACGATTTCCCCCGCGGTGAGGTTGCGGAAAAATCCGTTAAGCCCCGACGCGCAGAATTTGCAGCCGCACGCGCAGCCAATCTGCGTGCTTACGCAGAGCGTTTTGCGAACCTCTCCGCCGTCGTCGGACGGCGCTTCAAGCAGGACGCATTCGACGAATTTTCCGTCGGACAGCTCGAAGAGGTATTTCTTCGTTTCGTCGGCGGACTCCCTGTTGCCGACGAGTTTCCCCGCGGCGAATTCGAAATTTTCGGCGAGCCAATTTTTGAGCTTTTCGGGCAGCGCGGGGAAGCCTGCGGGCGAGAAGATTTTGTGTTTGTAGACGGCGTCGAAAACCTGCGACGCGCGGAATTTCTCGAAGCCCGCGGCGGCGAGCGCGGCGGCGAGTTCGGGTTTTGAAAGCGTGTAGAAGTCGGGTTTCACGCGCGGTTAGAAGCGGTCGTTTTGCGGACGCCAAGTGTCGCGGTCGGCGGCTCTGTTGCGTTCGCTGACGCGTTTCATGTAGGTGTCGGCGTCGCGCGTTTCGCCGCTTACGACGGAGCCTATCGGCGTCTGCTTGGCGTCGTTTTCGACGTTTTCGAATGCGTTGCATGCGGCAAGCGCGGCGAGCGCCGCCGCCGACAAAACGAGTTGGGCAATGCTTTTCATTTTTTTGCGTTCGTGTAATATTTGGAATCGATAAAAATCCTCCCCTTGTAAACCCAGCGCGGCGATTTCGAGCCGTCCGACTTCCTGATTATCGCGCGTTCGAAGAGCAGTGTTTTGTCGGGGCTGTCGTCAACGCGGATTTCGTGCGTTTCGTCGAGCGTCTTTGCGGGGTCGGGCAGCGACGCCAGAAGCGAGCGCAACTGCGACATGCTCGGAATGTAGCCGCCCTTTTTTTCTTCGGACTTTTTTAAGAAATTCATTTTTCCATTCTTTTCCCGAACGGCGCGTCTTGCAAGAACAAAGCGTTTGCGCCGCGCGTCTACGGCCTGAACGGGCTTTTGCGCCCGCCCTTGTTGCTTCGGTGGCGGGCAAGCTCGCGCATGTCCACCGCGATGTCGTCGGTCTCGAAAATTTCCGAGCCGAGCAAGTGCTCGAAAATGTCTTCGAGCGTGATTACGCCCGTAAGCGACGCAAATTCGTCCACCACAATTCCCATCTGCTGGTGCTTCTTTATCAGCTGGCGCAGAACCGCGAGAGCCGAGCCGTTTTCGGGAACGAAGGTCGTCGGCTGCATGATTTCCGAAATTTTCTTTGCGTGGCAGTCGTTTGCCATGGCGGTCAGAATGTCGCGCCGCCGCACGACTCCCACGATGTTGTCGAGCGTGTCGCGGAAGACGGGAAAGCGCGAGAAATTCGGGTTGGGGTGTTCGGCGAAAAACTCCCCTACGCTTTGGTCGTAGTCGGCGGTTTCCACCACCGTGCGCGGCGTCATGATTTCCGCTATCGTGACGTCGTCGAGCGAGAGCGAATTCGCAATCAGGTCGCGCTCCTGCGGGGTGATTACGCCGTCCTTCTCTCCCTTGTTTGCAAGCATTACGATTTCGTCGTCGCCCGATTCGTCCTTCTTCGCGTTCGATTTGAGCCCCTTCAATATGAACGACGTGAATTTCGCCATCGGCGCCATCGCCACGCGCAGCCACGAGAGCGGGTAGATGAGGTAGGGTTGCAGGGGGCGGCGGTAGATTATGCCGATGTTTTTGGGCATGATTTCCGAAAAGAAGAGAATGCCCACCGTGAGCGCGGCGGGGAAGACGTACGCCGTGGCGATTCCCGACCCGAACAGCGCGGCGCACTGCACGCCCGCGAGCGTCGCGCCGAACGTGTTTGCGATTGTGTTTGCCGTGAGAATCGCCGACGTCGTTTCGTCGATGTTTCTCACGCAGCGTTCGAGTATAGCCCCGCGGCGCGGCGACTGCTTTTTGAGGCGTTCGATTTCGATTTCCGTAGTGCTCAGCACAACCGCTTCGAGCGCGGAGCACAGCGCGGAGACGCCGAGCGTCAGGATAATTGTGATTGCAAGGTATGCCATTTACGGAGGCTGTTTATCGCAAAACGGCGGATTTTTCGCAAACATAAATTTGTCCGCCGCCGAATTTAGCGCGGGCGCGTTCCGCAAACGAAGTCGGCGTATGCGCGCGACGCCTCGCAGTCGGTCTGCACCCATTCGGGGCATTCGTAGGGGTGGAGCTGGGCGAATCTTTCGCGCAGTCGGGGCAGGGCGACGGGCGAAGCTTTTATGAGGGCGGGGTATTCGGTTTCGCGGCACAGCTTGCCGTCCCAGACATAGGTCGATTCCACTGGCGAGCCTATTTGCACGCATGCCGCCAGCCCCTCCGAAACAAGCGTTTCTGCGGTTTTCGAGGCGGAGCGTTTTTCGGGGAATGTCGAAAAAATGCAAATTATCCTGTTTTCCATGCAAGGCATTCTACAAAAAATTTTTGACCCGCGAAGACTTATTTTCTACATTTTTACGCGTCGGGTTCGGCGGAGTTCCGCCGCGCTTCCAACTTTTTCAAAAACATTCAGGAGGATACAAATTATGTTTACACGCAGGGAATTTCTTAAAAATTCCGTTTTGTTCGGAAGCGCGGCGATGTTTCTGCCCGCGTGCTCTTCCGCGCCGAAACCGCGCAAAATAGGCGCGAACGAAAAACTGAACGTGGCGGTCGTGGGTTGCGGCGGACGCGGCTTCGAGACCGTCAAGGCGGTCGGCTCGCTCGCAAAAAACGCGAACCTCGTCGCCCTCTGCGACGTTGACTTCGACCGCGCCGCGCCCGCTTTCAAAAAATATCCCTCCGCCGCGCGTTTCCGCGACTACCGCAAAATGCTCTCCAAAATGGGGCGCGACATCGACGCCGTCGCCGTCTGCACTCCCGACCACATGCACTACCCGATTGCCGCGTGGGCAATCGCCAACGGCAAGCACGTCTTCTGCGAAAAGCCACTCACCCGCACTATTTGGGAAGCCCGCGAGCTTAAACGCCTTGCCGACGAGGCTGGCGTCGTTACCCAGATGGGCAATCAGGGGCACACCTACGACGGCTGGAAGGACTTGCGCGAGTGGGTCGAGTCGGGCATTCTCGGCGACATCGAGGAAATCTGCATGTGGACAAGCCGCCCCATGTGGCCGCAGGGCGCGGACTTGAAAAGACCCGCCGCGGGCGGGAAAATTCCCGAAACGCTCTCCTACGATTTGTGGCTCGGCGTCGCGCCGTTCCAGCCGTATTCGAAAAACGTGGTTCCGTTTAACTGGCGCGGGCTGCGCAACTTCGGCACGGGGTCGGCGGGCGACATGGCGTGCCACTTCTTCGACACCCCGTATTCGGCGTTGGACTTGGGCTTCCCGACTTCCTTCTCCGTGAAGTCGTCGCCGTTTACCGATTACAGCTTTCCGTTCAAGACGTCGATGGTCATGAACTTCGACAACAAGTGGGGCAAAAACGGGAAAATCAAACTGCGCTGGTTCGACGGCAGACAGCGTCCCGAACACGTCAAGGGCGTGTCGGAGGAGTTCCTGAAAGACCCGCGCAGCCAGAACTGCCTGTTTGTTGTAGGGAGCAAGGCGACGTTTTCGGGCACGCACTACGGAACGGAGTCCAAGCTCACCTCGCGCGAGCTGATGATTGAGCTGAAAAAGGGCGGCGCGTTCCCCGCGAAAAAATACGCGAGGTCGAAGCACAAGGGACTGCCGCAACTGGGCTGGATTGACTCGTGCATAGACGGCACGGAAAGCGAGTCAAACTTCGGCTACGCGTGCCCGTTTACCGAGATGGTTCTGCTTAGCATGGTCGGCGCGCTCGTTCCCGAACGCGAGCTGAAATACAATCCCGCCGCGATGTCTTTCGACTCCTGCCCCGAGGCGGACAGGCTTGTCTCGTCGCTCTACGACTACAATCCGTCGTTCCTTCCGTAGTCGGCGCGGGGTACGAAAAAACGCGCGGGCTAATGCGTCCGCGCGTTTTTTGTTTTGCGTTTTCCTATTTGAATTTCGGCAGGAACGGCGCAAGTATTTCGGCGCATTCGGCGCGTTTCAAACCGCCGAGCTGCACGGTAAGCGCGAGCGTTATTTCACCGCGCCCCGCCGCCGCGCAAATGTCGGAGGCGAGCTTGTACGCCTTGAACGCGGTCGCCGCGTCGGATTTTCCCGCAACGTAGTAGAGGTCGCCGAGCAACGCCGCCGAAACGTCCCTGTCGCGCAGACAGCCCGAAAGGAACTTCAACGCCTCCGCGGGGCGTCCGAGGTCGGCAGTGTTTCGCGCTATCTTCCCGCAGAGCGCGGCATAGCCCGCCGTTTTCTCCGCGCCCGCCGCGCGTACGCGGTCTGCGGCGAGGGAGTTCAACGCCTCCGCGAAGTCGGCGTTCGAGCCTGCGAGCATGGACGAAATTTTTGCGAGCCTTGCGGCGGGCAGTATTTCCGCGCCGTAAGTTCCGGCTTCGTTGCCGCCGTCGAAAACCGAGAGACAGTCGAGATTCGAAACGTCGATTGCCGCCACGAGCTTTGCGGCGTCGGCGGGCTTGCCCGCGTCGAACGCGGTTTTTGCGCACACGCCGTAGGCGCGGTTGCGGCTTGAAATGTCCGATATTTTCGCGGCGTTTGCCTGCGCCTCCGCAAAGTTGCCCCGCTCCGCGATTCCCTGCGCGAGCCTTGCGAAGAACGCGTCCCTTTCCGCCGAGTTTGCAAGGCGTTCGGCAAGTGCCGCCGCCGCCGCGCTGTTTTTGCCGCGCCCCACGACGTCCGCTATTTCCGCGAACGCGGCGGCGAATGTTTCGGGGTCGGAAATTTTCTTTGCCGTTTCTATCGCGCGGGCGTCGTCGCCGAAGTTCGCAAACGCGGCGGCTATCCCGCCGAGAGCCTTTTCGCGCAGGTTTTTCGCGCTGATTTTTTCTATGTTGTTTTGCGCGGAAGTGAGAATTTTTACGAATTCCCGCTTGACGGCATTGTCGGCGAACGCGGCTGATTTCGCCTTTTCGCGCAGGTTGTCGATAGTCCTTACGTCGTAGGCTACGAGCGACGCGTCGGTGTTCGCCGCTTTGAGGAACGCCGCGGTGTCGGCAATCTTGCGCGCCTGCGGGGCGTCTGCGGGCGCGACGGCTTTCGGCTTTGCCGCCTGTTGCGCGGACTGTTGGGGCGCATTGAGCCTGCCGCGCAGTTCGGGAGATTTTATGTTTGAAACTATCGCCGCGCGGATTTTCGAAGCCTTGTCCGCAGGGATTTTCGTGGACGCCGCCACGGCTTCGGCGAGTTCCGCAAGGGCGTCGTCGCGCCGCGCCGCGTCGGCATTCGACATCGCGATAGCCCACGCCAGTTCCGCGTCGGCGAGCGCGGGATTTTCGAAAGTTTTAAGCAGGGGGATAATCCTTCCCGAAAGCTCGGAATATTTGCACGGGCCGACGAGCGTGGACTCGTCGGTCATCACTTTGAGCGCGATTGCCGATTCGGGGTAATTGTCCACAACGCGCTCCACTTCGGAGCGGGCGGTTTCGCAGAGTTCGAGCGCGGCTTTGTAGTCTGCGGCGGCGAACGCCTTTTCGGCCTTTGCCACTTTGCGGGCGGCGTTGACATATTCGCGCCCCGCGTTTTTTTCGGGAGAGTCCGCGCAGGCGGCGACAAACACCGCAAGCGACGCCCCGACTGTTATGATAAGTTTTCGCATGCGTCAGATTCTGCCACCGCCGCCGCGCAAGTAAAGATTTTTTCCGAACCGCCGCCGATTTTTACGCAAAAAAACTCCGCCGTGTTTGGGCGGAGTTTGCGGAAGTTGTGCGGAAGTTTATTGCGCTATTTTATGAGTTTCGCCTTTTTTAGGTAGGCGGAGATTTCCTTTGTGAGGTAGTCGAACGCTTCGTCCACCGTGTCGGCGTAGACGAAGAAGTCGAGGTCGTCGCGCGTGATTACGTCCGCCTTGATGAGCGTTTCGAAGTTCAGGCAGCCCTGCCAGAATTTCCGTCCGAACAGGATTGTCGGGATTTTCCTTGCGGTCTTGCGCGTTTTCATCAGCGTGAACACTTCGAAAAATTCGTCGAAAGTTCCCGTCCCCCCCGGAAACACCACGAGCGCCTTTGCGAAGAACAGCAGCCAGAATTTGCGCATGAGGAAGTAGTGGAAGTTTACCCACACTCCCTTATCCACATAGGGGTTTCGGCGTTGTTCGTCGGTGATGAGGATTGTAGCTCCCACGGGTCTGCCGCCCGCGATATATGCGCCCTTGCCCGCCGCCTCCATGATGCCGGGGCCGCCGCCCGTCATGATGTAGAATTTCTGGTCTTCGGGGAGGGGGAGCATATTGAACCACTCTTGGAGTCTGCGGGCAAGTTCGCACGCGGCGGTATAGTATTTCGACATTGCGACCGCCTCTTTTGCGGCGGCGAGTTTCTGTTTATATTCCGCCGTTTTTGCTGGGCGTTTTTTCAGTTCGTCGAGAGCCGCCTTGGCGTCCTCCTCCGACTTAATCCGCGCCGAGCCGAAGAACGTGATTGTGTTCTGGATTTTCTCCTTTTCGAAAATGAATGCCGGCGAGAGGAGGTCGCGCATGATGCGCATGAGTCTCGGCGACACGTCCGAGAACAGGCATTCTATCGGCTGTTCGCTGCTGATTTGTTCGTCTTCAAGCGCGACGTTTTTTACCACAACTTTGTGCGAATTTTTTTTAGTTCTGACTTTTTTGTCCGCCATATTTTTCCTTTCGGCATTTGTTTTTATCGAAAAAAAAGGCGGGGATTGCGTCCTGCGACGCAAACGCCCGCCTTTAAAATTCTACGGAATGCTATTTTTCGGCATTCGTGTTGATTTCGTTGATTGCGCCCGCGGCTTCCGTCATTACGGGTTCGGCCGTATCGGCGCGGTTGACGACCACGGGAACTGTCGTTTCGTTGAAGCCCAGACCGTTGACGTAGAGGAATCCCTTTCCGGGGGCGGCGGCTTTGAGCATTACGCTGACCGAGCTTTGTCCTTCGGGAACTACGACGTCGTCCATAATTATCGAGCTTGGAATGTTCGTCTTTACGTCAATCGGGTATCCGCCCTTGGGGGCTTTGAAGCCGATGTCGAAAATCATGTTGACGATGTCGCCGCCCGCGAGCGTGATGGAGGAGGGCGAGACGCCCATTTTAGCGGTGTCAACGCGGAACGCGCCAATCCAGATTTCGCCCTTTTCGCCGATGAGTTCGACGTCGTATGTCTTGCCCGATTTCAGCGGGGGAACCACGAAGTTGAGCGTGGAGCGCGAGAGGTATTCTGTGTCGGCGTCCACGCCGCCCACGCGGATAACGTCCTGCTTGTCGAAGCCGCGTCCGAGAACCGTGACCGACGCGCCCACGGGGCCGCGTTCGTTCTGCATGTTCACGATATAGCGCGTCGCGGGTTTGAGCGTGTAGACCGTGGGGCTTTTCATTTCGCGGTCTTTCTTTACGCCGTCGATGTTGTTCGACACTTTATATTTCAGCAAAAAGTAGTATTTTGCCTCGTTTCTTCCTTTCGGGAGGGTGTAGTCGTACTCGTAGAGGCGGTCGTACTTCATGTCCTTGATTTCCTTCATGGGGATAATCTGTTCGTCGATTACCACAAAGGGTTCGATGGAGTCCCGCACGAGCGAGCCGTCGTTGATGTATGCGCTCATGCTGAGCGTGTATACGCGCGAGGAGTTTTCGGGTACGCGTTCGGGCGTGAGGTTTGTCAGCCCCGAGCAGCCCGCCGCGAGCATTGCGGCTACCGCCGCGCATGCGGATACAAATTTCTTTGCTTTATTCATAGGTTTAAAATAATGTCGCATCTATATAAAAAAAAGCCCGCCGTATGCAAGACATTTTCGAAAATTTCGGAATATATCTACACGTTCCGTTTTGCGCCCAAAGTTGCGATTACTGCCGCTTCTACAAGCGCGCGCCGACTTCCGCCGACCTCGACGCGTTCGTGCGCGGCGTGGGCGCGGAAATCGCCCTGCGCAAGACGCTAAACGGCGGAAGTCTGCCGCGCCCGCAGACCATGTTTTGGGGCGGCGGAACGCCGTCGGTTCTCGACGAGCGGCGGATTGAAGCTCTTGCGGAGTCTTTCGGCGGGCTTCTGCCGACGGACGAATGGACTGTCGAGGTTGCGCCGACCAACGCCACGCGGGCGCGTTTGGAGGCGTTCAAGCGCGTCGGGGTTTCGCGCATTTCGATGGGCGTGCAGAGTTTCGACGAAGGCACTTTGCGCGTTCTCGGCCGCAGGCACACGCTCAAAGCCACGATGGAGGCGATAGGGCGCGTTGCCGACGCGGGATTTTCGCATTTTTCGATAGACCTGATTTTCGGCGCGGAGGGGCAGACTCCGGAAGCGTGGCTTGCCGACATCGACAAAGCCGCCGCATGTCCCGTAGACCACATCAGCGCGTACTGTCTCGAATTCGAGAGCGCGACGTCGTGCTGCGGCGGGCGCGGCGGCGACTACGCCAAGGCGGAGCGCGAGGGCGACTTTCTCGAAATAGCTTTCGGCAGGCTTCCCGAACTCGGTTTTGCGCAGTACGAAATTTCGAACTACGCCAAGGGCGGCGCGAGGTGTCTGCACAACCTTTCGACTTGGCACATGGCGCGGTGGCTCGGCTTCGGGCCTGCGGGGGCGTCGCAGTTCGGGGGGCGGCGTTTCCGCAACGCGCCCGATTTCGGAACGTGGCTTTGCGGCGTAAACGCGGACGTTCCCGCGGAATGCGACGTTGTGCCGCTCGACGATTCCGAGATGTTTTCGAGCGCGTTGATTTTCGGGCTGCGCATGAACGACGGCGTCGATTTCGATTTGTTGCGCCGCCGCTTTCCGTCCGCCGATTCCGAAAAGTACCGCGAGCCGCTCGCGTTTCTTGCGTCGCAAAACCTGCTTAAAATCGACGGCGGAAGAATCCGCCTTACGCAGAGCGGGAGGCTTGTGGCGGACGCCGTGGCGGTCGAGCTTTTGTAGAATACGCCGCAGATGCGCGGGTTCGGCGCGTAGCGTTTGCGCCGTTGCCGCGTCGTTTTCTCGTCGTGAGAAGGGGCGTGCCGTGTGTTGTGTTTGCTTTGCGGAGTGATGGCGTAGGTCAAAGCGGGCGCAAAAAAACGCCCCGCATTTTGCAATGCGCGGCGTTTGCTTTTAGGTCGGGGCGCGGCGCGGATTGCGCTGGGCGTCCCGATTCGGCGCGGGCTTAGTCTTGAAGTTCCTTTTCGGTGAACTTCATGGTGTCGCCCTCCCTGATTTTGCCCGAAATGATTGCGCGGGCGAGCGGGTTTTCAATCTTGTTGTTGATTACCCGTTTGAGCGGACGCGCCCCGTAGAGCGGGTCGTAAGCCTTGTCGGCGAGGAACTCGTACGCCTTTTTTGTAAGCTCGACTTTTATGTTCTGCGCTTCGAGCCGCTTGTTGAGCGAGTCTATTTGCAGTTTTACAATCTTTACGATTTCGTCGAGCTGCAACGCCTTGAAGATTACGATGTCGTCGATTCTGTTGAGAAATTCGGGCTTGAAGTGGGCGCGGACTTCGGTCATGACAGCCTCGCGGGCGGAGGCGGAAAGCTCGCCCTTGTCGTCGAGCGCGCCGTCGGTTATGAAGCGCGCGCCGATGTTGGAGGTCATGATGATTACCGTGTTTTTGAAGTCCACCCTGCGTCCCTGCGAGTCGGTCAGAATGCCGTCGTCGAGCACTTGCAGCAGCGTGTTGAGTACTTCGGGGTGCGCCTTTTCGATTTCGTCGAAGAGAACCACGCTGTACGGTCTGCGCCGCACGGCTTCGGTGAGCTGGCCGCCCTGTTCGTAGCCGACGTAGCCGGGGGGCGCGCCGATTAGCCGCGCCACGGAGTGCTTTTCCATGTACTCGGACATGTCGATTCTCACGATGTTGTCTTCGCTGTTGAAGAGCGCCTCCGAAAGTGTTTTTGCAAGCTCGGTTTTGCCGACGCCCGTGGGCCCGAGGAACATGAAAGAGCCTGTGGGGCGTTTGGGGTCTTGAATGCCCGCGCGCGACCTGAGGATTGCGTCGGAAACGCTGTCCACCGCCTCGGACTGTCCGATTACCCTCTTGTGGAGGATTTCGGGGAGTTTAAGCAGTTTTTCGCGCTCGGTTTCGAGCAGCTTTTTGACGGGAATGCCTGTCCAGTCGGCGACGATTGCCGCGATTTCGTCCGCGCTGACGCTTTCCTTTACGAGCGCGGATTCGCTCATTTCCTCGCTCATCGCCTTTTTGAGGGCTTCTTCGAGCTTCGGAAGTTCGCCGTATTTTATTTCCGCCGCCTGCGTGAGGTTGTACTCGCGTTCGGCGCGTTCCATCTTGATTTTCGCCGCTTCGATTTGCTCGCGGAGTTTTACGGCTTTGTCGGTCGCCTGTTTTTCCTCTTCCCACTGCGCTTTCATGGCGTTCGCCTTTTCGCGCATTTCGGCGAGTTCCTTGCGGACTTCGGCGAGCCGCTTGTCGTCGTGCTCCTCTTTCACGAGGGCGGTTTCCTCTATTTCGAGCCTGCGGAGTTTTCTCAGCAGGAGGTCGAGTTCCGCGGGCATTGAGTCGAGCTGCGTTTTGATTCTCGCGCACGCTTCGTCCACGAGGTCGATTGCCTTGTCGGGGAGCTGTCTGCCCGTGATGTACCTGTTGCTGAGGTTTGCCGCCTCCACAAGGGCGCGGTCCTGAATGTGCACGCCGTGGAACGTTTCGAAACGCTCTTTAAGTCCGCGCAAGATGGCGATGCTCGTTTCGACGTCGGGTTCGGCAACGTACACGCTCTGGAATCTGCGTTCGAGGGCGGGGTCTTTTTCGATGTACTGGCGGTATTCGTCGAGCGTGGTTGCGCCAACGCAGCGGAGCTCGCCGCGGGCGAGCATGGGCTTGAGCATGTTCGAAGCGTCCATAGAACCCTCCGATTTGCCCGCGCCGACAATCGTATGAAGCTCGTCGATGAACAGGATTATCTTGCCCTCCGACTCCTTCACCTTGTTGAGGACGGCTTTCAGCCTTTCCTCGAACTCGCCGCGGTATTTTGCGCCCGCGATAAGCGAGCCCATGTCGAGCGCGAAAACCGTCTTGTCTTTCAGGCCTTCGGGGACGTCGCGGCGGACAATGCGCTGCGCCAAGCCCTCGGCGATTGC
>DHMA01000041.1 GCA_002405555.1 Opitutia bacterium UBA4654 | reverse complement strand
TTCCGCTTTTATTTTTCCTGTCCGCATTCCGCAATACCTTGCGGTTTCAAAACCCCGAATTTTGCGAACTTGTAGACATATCATTCAACTTAAAACAACTAAAATCCATTATTATGATGAAGGGAAAAACACTGCTCGCCGTTTCCGCGGCGGCTCTGGCGTCGGCTCTGTACGCCGAAAATTTGGACGTCAAAATCGACGCCTCAAAAACCTACCAAACAATAGACAACTTCGCCGCGGCGGACGCATGGTGCGGAAACCTCGTCGGACGCTATTTCGACGACGCGCAAAAGGGGCAAATCGCAAAATGGCTGTTCTCGCAGAAGCTCGGCGCGGACGGCAACCCCGAAGGCATCGGGCTTTCGCTTTGGAGGGTGAACCTCGGCGGAGGCACGGCGGAACAGGACGGCGCGGACATTTCGCGCCTCCACTACCGCGAAGAGGCGTTCCTCACAAAAGACGGCAGAAACTACGACTGGGGCAAATGCGCAGGCCAGCAGTATTTCATGAAAAAGGCAAAGGAATACGGGTGCGACAAATTCCTGCTGTTTTCGAACACCCCGCCCGTGCAGTGGACGCGCAACGGCAAAGGCTACGGACAGCCCAACGACCCCAAGGCGAACATCAAGCCCGACTGCTACGGAAAATTCGCAGACTACATGGCCGACGTCGCAAAACATTTTCAGGACGGCGGCTACAACATAGCCTACATCAGCCCAATCAACGAGCCGCAGGTCAACTGGGACAGCAACCGTCAGGAAGGCTCCACTTGGGAATGCTCGCAAATGAAAAAAGTCTTTGCGGAGCTTGACCGCGCAATTACCCAAAAGGGCGTCAATACAAAAATCCTCATCGGCGAAACCGCCGCGCCCGCCTACAACTACGCCGAAAGCAGAATCGGCATGCCCGCGCACTTCAAGAAATCCGCGCCCGAAGAACGCCCGAATTTCATAATCAAAAAATTCTTCGACCCGCAGAGCAAATTCTATGTTGGCGACCTCAAAAACATGCCGAAATTTCTCGCGGGGCACAGCTACCACTCGCACAACAAAAACGCCGACATGCGCAAGACAAACAGACTTCTCCGCGCGGAGGCGGAAAAATACGGAATCGGCTTCCAGCAGTCGGAATGGTGCATGCTCGGCTACTTCACGCCCGAAACCCACGAGGGACTCACTCCCGACTGGCACAGCGACAACAAAGTGGACGACCAAGTCGCGCTCGTGATGGGCAGGGTAATCTGCTCCGACTTCATCGACGCAAACGCCCTCGCGTGGGGCTACTGGAAGGGCATGGAGCTTAAAGGCGACAACGCCCTCGTAGGCGTCTATCCATTCGACGGAATCTTCGAAAAAGGCGGCGTTGCGCGCGCAAACAAACTCCTCTGGGCATTGGGCAATTTCAGCTTCTTCGTGCGCCCCGAATTCAAGAGAATCGAGATGTCGGGCGCGGACAACCTCGACAAGACGGTAGGCGTCGCGTTCGTTTCTCCCGACGGAAAGCGGATAGTGGCGGTGTTCGTAAACTCCTCTTTCGAATGCGACGACGCAACGCTTTCGCTGCCCGCGGACTTCAAAAACGCCCGCGCTGGCGCGTTCCGCACCGACAGAAACTCGGACTTGACAAACCTGAGAATAGACGAGTCCGCGCGGAAAATAAAACTCGCGCCGCGCTCGATTACGACCGTCGTTTTCGACAGGTAGCAAAGCGCATTCCAAACGCTCCGAACGGCGGGAGGCGGAACAGCCCCCGCCCTTTTTGTCTTGACGCCTGCGGGCGTTTCAAAAAAATCGAATCCGTATCTTGTACCCGCTTATGAATAAAACAGTATTTGCATTCGCAGCCGCGGTCGGAGCGTTCGCGCTCTCGTGTCGCGCCGCCAATTTGACAGAAATCGCCAACGCCGACTTCGAAAGCGGCGACGAAGCCGCCGTGCTCGCCGCGGGAATCGCGCCGTCGCCGAACGTGAAAATCGTCGGCGGCTCGGACGCAATCGACGGCAAGTATTCCCTCATGGTCTCCGCCCCCGAAAACGCCCACCACCTTACCATTAAATTCCCCGTAAAAAACGGCGCGGTCTACCTTTACGAGCTGAAGTACAAAGTCAGGAAAATCGGCAAATACTCGCCGTTTTCGGTGCGACTCTGCCACCCAAACGGAATGCAGGTAAAATACGCGGGCGAAGCACGCGGGGTGAAAATCAAAAACGTAAAGCTCACCGCAAAGGAGGGCTTCAAAGTTCCGTCCGACGGCAAAAGCTACGATTTCAGACTCAACGTGCCCTGCGGCTCGGAGGTCGTTTTCGACAACATCAAAATCTACGAAATCATACCCGACGAAACGAACTCATACCTCTTCGTCGAAAACCACGACAAATACGACATCTTTTTCGACAAGACTTTCCCGGGAATGTACTACTCGCCCACGGCGTTCTCGTTCCTCGACCCGCACAGCCCCATTCTCGACATGCCGAAGGAAAAATTCTTCCCGTTCGTCGACAAGTGGGGTCAGTACAAATACGCCGACTGGCCGAACAAAATAAAGTCGGATGAAGACCTTGCGAAAGCCCACGACGAAGAGGTTGCGAGGTACAAAAAGTTCGGGAAAATCCCGAACCGCGACAAATACGGCGCGCTCGAAAACTCGTGCGGAGACTTCAAACCCACGGGGCGTTTCTGCGTCGATAAAGTCGGCGGCAAGTGGATTCTCCGCGCCCCCAACGGCAACCTCTTCTGGGCGTTCGGACTGAACTCGGTCGGCAACTTCACCTCCACCGTCGTAGACGGCAGGGAGCATTTCTTCGAAGACATCAACCCCGACAACTGCCCCGTGGAAGGCATAAAACTTCTCCGCAAAACGACGCGCCCGATTCTCCACTACCCGCCCGAAGAACGCCCGAACGTCTTTATCCACTCGATACGCACTTACGCGTGGAAATACGGACTGAAATCGCGCAACGAAATCTTGGCGAAAATCAAGGAAATCTCCGACTGGCGCATGAAAAACTGGGGCGTATCGACCTACGGCTGCTGGGCGTTCCCGACCATTCTGGACAATCCCACGCACCCCTACATTCTCAATACCGACGCCCCCAAGCTCACATGCGCGTCGCAGAAAATCTGCATTCAGCCCGACCCCGAACTGCGCAAGCTTTTCAGAATGGTTCCCGACGTGTGCGACCCGCGTTTCAGAAAAGTCGTTGCGGGAGGCGTGGCAAGGCTCGCAAAAAAGCTCAACAACGAATTTTGCGTCGGAATTTTCATCGACAACGAAATCACTTGGGAAACAAAAGAGGGCTACACGACGGAGGCAATCCTCACAAGCCCCGCGACGCAGGCGGCGAAAATCTCGTTCCGCGAATTCCTAAAAAAACGCTACCCCGAAATCGCCGAACTCAACGCCGCCTGGAACGCAAAATACGCCGACTGGGACGCGTTCCTTTCCGAGCGCAAATTCATTCCCGCGACCGAAAAAGGCAAAAAGGACATCGACGACTTCGACGCAATTTTCCACGAAAAATACTACCAAATTTGCAGGGAGGAATTGAAAAAAGTCGCCCCCGACACCCTCTACCTCGGCTCGCGCTTCGCGTGGCGCCACAAACACGCGCTCAGAGCCGCCGAAAAATACTGCGATGTCGTAAGCTTCAACCTCTACCGCGACACCGTCGAAGACTTCGACGAAATCAAGGACAAGCCGATAATCGTGGGCGAATTCAGCTTCTCGCGCTCCGACTACGGGCACTTCTGGAAAGGCCCGCGGCAGGTCGCCAACGGCAAAGACCAAGCCGCCATGTTCGACCACTACATGCGCGGCGCGCTCAAACACCCCAACTTCGTCGGCGCGTGCTGGTTCACCTACGGCGACCAACCCACCGCCGCCCGCCCCGACGGCGAAAACGCGGCCTTCGGAGTTGTCGATATTTGCGACACCCCGCACTACGACCTCGTGAGGGCGTTCCGCAAAATTTCCAAAAAGATGTTCGACATCAGGTTCGGCGACGCGACAAACGCAGGTAAATAACCCGTTCCCCCGCTCTCTCGGAAGCAAGGCGCGAACATTTCGCCAGCCCCGCAAAACGCCGCACTTTCCTGCGGCGTTTTTTGTTTTCCGCAAAGAAAATTCTTGCAACACAAAAAAAGACTACCATTTTAGTATTCATATGAATCAAAAAGTTGAAATAGTCGATTACCGCCCCGAATATAAAGACGATTTCGTAAGGCTCAACTCGGACTGGATTTCCGAATATTTCAAAATCGAGGAAGCCGACATAAAAATTTTCGCCGCCCCCGAAGCATATATAATCAAGACCGGCGGATTCATATTCTGCGCCTTGCTCGACGGAAAAGTCGCCGGAGTCTGCGCGTTGGTGAAAATCGAAAACGACCCCGTTTACGGCTACGAACTCGCAAAACTCGCCGTTGATAAAAGCGCGCGCGGGCTGGGGCTTGGCGAAAAGCTCTGCCGCGCGGCTATCGCAAAAGCGAAGTCGCTGAGCGAAAAACAGATATACATAGAAAGCAACACCCGCCTGAAACCCGCAATCGCCCTTTATAAGAAACTCGGATTCCGCGAAATAAAAGACGGCAAACCTATTTTCGAGCGCGTCGATATTCAGCTCGCGCTGTAAAAGCGCAAAAACGCACACGGAAGCCTATAAATTTCAAAGGTCAATCGATTGAGACATTATAAAAATTTTAAAATTCGGCAAAAAAAACTTGCATATCGCCCCGCCATGGCTATCTCTTGAAACAATAAGGTAGCAGAAAAGGCAATTCGGACAAACGCTTTTCGTCCTCTTTTGTTATTTATTCGATTATTTCCCCGAATCACACAAAATTCACAACTATTTAATAGTTAGAAAAATAAAATGAATATTCACGAATATCAAGCAAAGGCATTGTTCAAGGAATTCGGTGTTCCGATTCAGGACGGTGTTGCAGTAAAATCCGCCGACGAATTCGAATCGGCAATCGCGTCTCTCCCCGGCGACCATATCGTCGTAAAGAGTCAAATCCACGCGGGCGGACGCGGTAAGGGCGTCTTCGCGGACGGCTTCCAGGGCGGCGTAAAATACGTTGCGAAGTCGGAAGCTGCGGACATCGCAAAAAAGATGCTCGGCAACACGCTCATCACAAAACAGACCGGCCCGCAGGGCAGAACGGTCGGCACGCTTTTCTTCGCGGAGGCCGTCGACATCGATAAAGAATACTACCTCTCGATTCTCGTTGACAGAGCTTCGAGCAAAATCGCAATCGTGGCGTCGGTCGCGGGCGGCATGGACATCGAAAAAGTCGCGGAGGAAACTCCCGAACAAATCATGACAATGCTCGTAGACCCCGACATCGGCCTGCAACCCTTCCAAGTGCGCAAGCTCGGCTATTTCTTCGGCTTCGGCGCAAAGGAAATGATGAAACAGTGGTCGGCGGTAATCAAGGGGCTCTACAAGCTCTTCTGGACGAAAGACTGCTCGATGGTAGAAGTCAACCCGCTGGTTCTCACAAAGGACGGCAGAATCGTTTGCCTCGACGCGAAAGTCGCTTTCGACGACAACGGACTTTTCCGCCACCCCGAAGTTCAGGCTCTCCGCGACCCCCACGAAGAAGACCCCAAGGAAATCGAAGCGGGCAAGTACGGCCTCAACTACATCGCCCTCGACGGCAACATCGCGTGCATGGTTAACGGCGCAGGCTTGGCAATGTCCACGATGGACATCATCAAATTCTTCGGCGGCAACCCCGCGAACTTCCTCGACGTTGGCGGCGGCGCGAACGAAGAGGCCATTACGCAGGCGTTTAACATTCTTCTCAAAGACAAAAACGTCAAGGGCATACTCGTAAACATCTTCGGCGGAATCATGAAGTGCGACGTAATCGCCGCGGGCGTAATCGCCGCGGTCAAGAACGTCGGGCTGAAACTCCCGCTGGTCGTAAGACTCGAAGGCACGAATGTCGAAACGGGCCGCAAGATGCTCGCCGAAAGCGGCATCAAGCTCACCACGGCTGATTCGCTCGCGGACGCGGCGGAAAAGATTGTAAAAATCGTCGCAGCCGAAAACAAATAACCCCTAAATTTATACAACAATGAGCGTACTCGTAAACAAAGATACAAGAGTAGTCGTCAGCGGTATTACCGGCAACACGGGCGCATTCCACACCCGCCAGTGCATGGAATACGGCACAAACATCGTTGCGGGCGTGACCCCCGGAAAAGGCGGCCAGCTCTTCGACGAAAAGGTTCCCGTTTTCAACACAATCGCGGAATCGGTTAGCAAGGAAGGCGCAAACGCATGCGTTATCTACGTTCCGCCGCCGTTCGCGGCAGACGCTATTATAGAGGCTATCGACTCGAAAATCCCGCTTATCATCTGCATTACGGAAGGCATTCCGGTAAAGGACATGGCGGTTGTGAAGTCGCGCCTGATGCAGAAAGACTGCGTTTCGCGCCTCATCGGCCCGAACTGCCCCGGTATCATCACCCCCGGAGAATGCAAAATCGGCATCATGCCCGGCTACATTCATAAACCCGGCACTGTCGGCGTAGTAAGCCGTTCGGGAACACTAACTTACGAAGCAGTTTGGCAGCTCACATGCCTCGGATACGGACAGAGCACCGTTATCGGCATCGGCGGCGACCCCATCAACGGAACGAGCCACCTCGACGCCGTTAAGATGTTCAACGACGACCCGCAGACGGAAGCAATCGTCATGATTGGCGAAATCGGCGGCAACGGCGAACAAATCGCGGCGGAATGGCTGAAAGAAAACTGCAAAAAGCCCACGGCTGCGTTCATCGCGGGACGCACGGCTCCCAAAGGCCGCAGAATGGGACACGCAGGCGCAATCGTTTCGGGCAAGTCGGGCGGCGCGGAAGACAAAATCAACGCGCTCAAAGCGGCAGGCATCGCTGTTGCGGACACCCCGTCGGTCATCGGCGAAACGCTC
>DHMA01000195.1 GCA_002405555.1 Opitutia bacterium UBA4654 | reverse complement strand
CCACAATCTTTGACGAAGAGCGTATTTTTTTGGCGAGTAGCTTTGCCTGTTTGTCTACATAGACTCCGACACGCGTTTTGTTCGGGTTTCTTTGGTTGGGCATTTTAATCTTTCTTTTCGCGTTGCATGTCTACATATTGGGCGATTGCTTCGCGTATTATGTTTGTTAATGTTGTGCCGTCCTTTTTTGCTAAAATTTTGGCTTTAAAAACAAGCCTTTTTTCAATCGCGGCACAAATACGCACTTTATTTGATGATAAACGGTTTGGCATGAATTTAATTTTTAGGCTATTAGATATTTGTCGTCAAATTCTTTTAAAGTATTTAGATTTTGTTAATGTTCAATAATCGAGCATAGGAGTACAAAAATGGGCAAAAAAAACGCGGGGTTGTTTGCCCCGCGTTTGTGGTTTTTCAAGATTTATTTCTTCGGCTTTTGGGCGGCGGCGGTTTTGAGTGCCGCCTGCGCCGCGGCGAGTCGGGCTACGGGCACTCGCGGCGGCGAGCAGCTGACGTAGTTCAATCCGACGTCGTTGAAGAAGTTGATTGAATCGGGGTCGCCTCCGTGTTCGCCGCATACGCCGAGTTTTATGTCCTTGCGTACAGAGCGTCCCTTTTCCGCGCCGATTTTCACAAGCTGTCCCACGCCGTCAACGTCGATTGACGCGAACGGGTTTTTCGGCAGAATGTCCAGCTCCTTGTAGCGTCCGAGGAAGCTGCCTGCGTCGTCGCGGCTCATGCCAAGCCCCGTTTGGGTGAGGTCGTTTGTGCCGAACGAGAAGAATTGCGCAACTTCCGCGATTTCGTCCGCAGTCAACGCCCCGCGCGGAACTTCAATCATAGTGCCGAGCATGTAGTCTATTTTGACTTTCTTTTCCTTTTCGACAGCCGCGCATGTTTTTGCGATTGCCTCCGCCTGAAATTTCAGCTCTTTCACGAATCCGACGAGCGGAACCATGATTTCGACTTTCACTTTTTTGCCTTTTTTCAGCAGTGAAGCCGCCGCCTCGAAAATCGCGCGAGCCTGCATTTCCGTGATTTCGGGGAAGCAGTTGCCGAGTCGGCAGCCTCTGTGTCCGAGCATCGGGTTCTGCTCTTCGAGAGCCTTGCAGCGTTCGACGAGGATTTCGGGCGGAAGGTTCATTTTTTCCGCGAGCGCGTTTCGCGCCGCGCTTTCGTGCGGCAGGAATTCGTGCAGGGGGGGGTCGAGGAGTCTGACCGTTACGGGCAGCCCGTCCATCGCCTTGAAGATTCCCTCGAAGTCTTTGCGCTGGTAGGGCAGGAGTTTTTTGAGCGCCTTTTCGCGTTCGGCTTTGTCGGTGGCGAGAATCATTTCGCGCACGGCGTCGATTCTGTCGCCCTCGAAGAACATGTGTTCTGTGCGGCAAAGCCCGATTCCCTCCGCGCCGAGTTGCACCGCGCGTTTTGCCTGTTCGGGGGTGTCGGCGTTTGTGCGGACGCCGAGTTTGCGGTATTTGTCGGCCCACTTCATGACGGTGTCGAACAGTCTGTAAGTGTAGCTTTTTGCGGGTTTCATTTTGCCCGAAAGCACGCGGATTACTTCGCTTGGGGCGTTGTCGATTTCGCCGAGGAAGATTTCGCCCGTAGTGCCGTCAATCGAGATGTAGTCGCCCTCCTTGATTACGATGTCGCCAATCGACATGAGGCGTTTTTCGTAGTCCATCGAGACGTCGCTTGCGCCGCAAATGCAGACCTTGCCCATTTGGCGGGCGACGAGCGCCGCGTGCGAGCTTACGCCGCCGCGCGATGTAAGAATGCCCTCCGCGGCAATCATTCCGCGCAGGTCTTCGGGGGAAGTTTCCTCGCGGCAGAGAACCGATTTGCGCCCGCGCGACGCCACAAGTTCCGCCTGCGCCGCCGTGAACACGACTTCGCCCGACGCCGCCCCGGGGCCTGCGGGCAGCCCCTTTGCGACGACTTTCGCCTTTTTGACCGACGCGGGGTCGAACACGGGAACGAGCAGGCTTGAAATGGAGTCTGCGGGAATTTTCAGCAGCGCGGTTTTTTCGTCCATGAAGCGTTCCCTGTTCATTTCGACCGCTATTCTCACCGCCGCAAGTCCCGTGCGTTTGCCGTTTCGGGTTTGGAGCATGTAGAGCTTGTTTTCCTCGATTGTAAATTCGAAGTCCTGCATGTCCTTGAAGTGCGATTCGAGCTTCTTGCGGATAGCCAGCAGCTCCTTGAACGCCTTGGGCATTTCCTTCGAGAGTTCGGAAATTTTGTGCGGGGTGCGCACGCCCGCCACGACGTCCTCGCCCTGCGCGTTGATGAGGTATTCGCCGTAGAATTCGTTTTCGCCGTTGGCGGGGTCGCGCGTGAAGGCGACGCCCGTCGCGCTCGTTTCGCCCTTGTTGCCGAAGACCATTGTCTGCACGTTTACCGCCGTGCCCCAGCTTGCGGGAATGTTGTATTTTTGACGGTAGATGATTGCGCGTTCGTTCATCCACGAGCCGAACACCGCGCCGATTGCGCCCCAAAGCTGGTCGTAGACGTCCTGCGGGAAGCTCCTGCCCGCGCGTTCCCTAATCAGGGCTTTGTAGCGTTTGACAAGCTCTTTGAGCGCGTCGACGTCGAGGTCTGTGTCGAGCTTTGCGCCGACTTCCGCTTTCAGCGTTTCCATCACTTTGTGGAAAGGCTCCGTTTCGGCTTCGTTTCGCGCCTGAACGCCCATTACGACATCGCCGTACATTTGGACGAACCTGCGGTAGCAGTCCCACGCAAAGCGGGGGTTGTTTGTTTTTGCGGAAAGCCCCTCAACGGTTTTGTCGTTGAGTCCGAGGTTGAGGATTGTGTCCATCATGCCGGGCATCGATTCCCTCGCGCCTGAGCGGACCGAGAAGAGCAGGGGGTCTTTTTCGTCGCCGAAGATTTTGCCCATCTGCTTTTCGACCGACTGCACGCCCGCCTTAACCTGCGCTTCGAGCGACGCGGGATATTTTTTGCCGTTGTCGTAAAAGTGCGTGCAGACTTCCGTCGTGATTGTGAACCCAGGAGGGACGGGCAGGCCTATTCTCGCCATTTCGGCGAGGTTTGCGCCCTTGCCGCCGAGGAGGTTGCGCATTTTTGCGTCGCCGTCGGTTTTGCTTCCGAACAGGTATGTATATTTTTTGTTTTTGGAACTTGCCGGTTTTGCGGAAGCTTTTTTTGTGGGGGCTTTTTTAGCAACTTTTTTTGCCATGGTATTTTGTCTTTCGTTATTTTCGTTTATTTGATTGTCCGCCGACCGACTCTTGCGGCGCGCGGCGTTCCGAGCGGGAACGCTTCGCGTCGGTCGGTGTCTGCGGGAGCGGACTGTCCCCGATTCCGCCGGCGTTTTCGACCGACGGTAAAGCCCCTCCGAATGCGTCCGACAGAGCGCGGTTGCGAGATTTTCAGGCCGCAAAGCGGCGGGCTTTATTCAATAATTTTTACATATATTAAAAAAATGTCAAGCAAACGAAGCGCGGCGAATTCCGAAAAGCTCGGAAACCCGCGCCTGCGGGGGGGGGCTGCCGCGCCCGTCATTCCCGCGCTTGCGTGAATAACGCGTCGGGGTTCTTGCGCTGTCGGACGGCGGCTTCCGTTGTTGTTCCCGCGTCCGAGGGAAAACCGCGCCTGTCCGTCGGCTAAGCGGACGGCAAATTGAAATAACGGGCGCGAGCCGTTCAGCTTTTTTGTTGTAAAGAGGGGGAACTTGTGTTGTAGTTTTTTGCAGTATGAAAAAAGACGGAAAAGAATCTCAGGCAAGCTGGGGCGGCAGGTTTTCGGAAGCCCCCAGCGATTTGATGTTGCGTTTCAGCGAGTCCGTATCGTTCGACAAACTCCTTGCGCGTTTCGACATTCAAGGCTCGACGGCGCACGCAAAAATGCTCGCAAAAACGGGAATCATCTCGAAGTCGGAATGCAAACAGATTGTGGACGGGCTTGCGAAAATTTTAAAGAGAATCGAAAAGGGAGACTTCCAGTGGAGCGCGTCGCTCGAAGACGTCCACATGAACATCGAGCAGGCGCTCACAAAGGAAGTTCCCGCCGCCGCAAAGCTCCACACTGCCCGCAGCCGCAACGATCAGGTTGCCACCGACATGCGCCTCTTCTTCAAATACGCCTGCGCGGAGATTGTCGCAAAGCTCGAAAAGCTTCTGCGCGTGCTTGTGGATTTTGCCGACGCAAACAGGGCGGTTTTCATTCCCGGCTACACCCACTTGCAACGCGCCCAGCCCGTGAGCGCGGCGCACCACGTTCTTGCGTGGGTCGAAATGTTCGCCCGCGACGTTGAGCGTTTTAAATTCGCTTTTGACGCCGCCAATGTGTGCCCGCTGGGCAGCGGGGCGATTGCGGGAACGACGCTTCCCATCGACAGGCTCGAAACCGCCGAGCTTCTCGGCTTTACCGACCCCGAAACGGGAGACCCCGTCCTTACGGGCAACAGCATGGACGCCGTTGCCGACCGCGACCTTTTCCTCGAATTCGCGTTCGCCTGCGCGACGCTCGGCGTGCATCTTTCGAGGGTTTCGGAAGACGTCATAATTTGGAACACGTCGGAGTTCGCGTTCGTTTCGCTGCCCGACACGTTCACGACGGGTTCGTCGCTTATGCCGCAGAAGAAAAACCCCGACGCGTTCGAGCTTATGCGCGGAAAATCCGCGCGGCTCATCGGCAATCTTTCCGCGCTTTTCGCGCTCGTCAAGGGGCTTCCGCTCACATACAACCGCGACTTGCAGGAGGACAAACCCCCGATTTTCGACTCGTTCGCCCAAACCTCCATTTGCCTCGACGTTCTGACCGAATGCGCAAAGAAAATCAAGTTCCGCAAAGACAAGTGCGACCTCGCCGTGTCCGACCCGCTTCTGCTTGCGACCGACCTCGCCGACTATTTCGTCATGCGCGGCGTTCCGTTCAGAAAGGCGCACCACTGCGTGGGCGAAATCGTCGCGCTTTCGGAGCGCAAAAAGACGCCGATAGACAAGCTCGACGACGCCGACGTTTTCGAAATCTGCGACAAGGCCGACAAATCTTGGCGCGACGTTTTCGACCTCAAACGCGCGTTTGCCATGCGCGAGAAAATCGGCATGCCCGGGGCTCGCCAGATAGAGTCGCAAATAGCGGCGTGGCGCGAAGCCCTGAAAAAATAGGCGTAGATTCGCCGCAACCGAACAGGAAGGGAAAAAATGTTTGTCGATGAAGCAACGGTATCGCTGAGGGCTGGGGACGGCGGCAAGGGCTGCGCGGGCTTCCGCCGCGAAAAATTCATTCCCCACGGAGGTCCCGACGGCGGCGACGGCGGCAAGGGCGGCGACGTGATTTTCGTCGCGGACAAGCACTTGTCTTCGCTTGCGGATTATTATTACAAAACCAAATTCGTGGCGGAAAACGGTTCTGCGGGGCAGCCGAAAAACTGCTTCGGTAAAAGCGGCGCGCATCTCGTTTTAAAGGTTCCGCTCGGCACCGTGATACGCGATAAAGAAACCAAAAACGTTATAGCCGATATGTTCGAGGACGGGCAGAAAAAGGTCGTTCTCGTCGGCGGCGACGGCGGCAAGGGCAACGCGCGTTTTACCAACGCAAGGCGGCACGCCCCGCATTTTTCGCAGACGGGAGAAAAAACCGAAACCAAACGCGTTATTTTAGAGCTTAAAACGATTGCAGACGTGGGACTTGTAGGCTTTCCCAACGTGGGCAAGTCCACGCTGCTCAGCGTGGTCAGCAAGGCGCACCCCAAGATCGCCAACTANNTTCCCAACGTGGGCAAGTCCACTATATTATCGAGAATCACGCAGGCAAAGCCCAAAATAGCTAATTATCATTTTACCACGCTTTCGCCAAATCTCGGGGTATGCGAATATTACGACAATCAGTTCACCGTGGCGGATATCCCGGG